>JAYGDO010000670.1:0-4291 GCA_046582885.1 Pirellulales bacterium
AGATCACGAACGTCGGTTTGGGTATTTCAATTCCGGCCGCCGCGCGAATCGTGTCCCGCGCCGCATTCGATACCGCATTAAAGTCGCTCCAACCACCGAGTCCGGAACCGGGCGGGCGGATCGCGGTGTCGGTTTCGATCGTTTTTTCGTCGCTCGAGATTTCGGTTTCCGCGACGCCGAGGCCGCTCGCGAGACCCGCGAGGCGCGAGGGCGTTGGCACGTAATCGTACCCCGTGTCGCGGCTGAAATAACGAACCGATGTCACTAACCGCGGATCAAGCCGCTGCCCGCCAGCGTGCACCCAGTCGACGCAAACTCCATCGTCCGACTCGTCGCCGAATCCACGGGTGCCTTGAAAACGGCGACTGGGCCGCCGCAATAGGCAGGCGTTGAAAAAATTGTCAAAGCCTGGCCAATTATGCAAATCGCGCTCGCGGAGGCGAAACGCCGTGACCACGATGCGGCCCCGGCCAACTCGGCCCTCGACGACGAGCGGACGATCGTCCGGCGTGGCCGCCAATACATTGACGCCTACATCGTGTTTGGGTTTCAGTTCGACGGCCGACCACGGCTGATTGGCCTTTACTTCCAGCGGCCGGTTGCGGAACTTCGGATACCTCGTTGTCCACTTTTCGTTGATCCGTTCAAAGTCCGCGCTGTTGAGCGTTGCGACCTTTCCCGCCGCGGCGGGCAGATACGACTCCAAAAAACTGCCTCTCAACGTGTCGAGCGACTCGGGACCGCTAAGGATCACCTGCCCGCCCCAATGCAGCCAATCGACCAGCGCCTGCTGCTGATCGCTCGTAAAACGTCCCGGTTCCAAATCATCCCAAAGGATGTAGGCGATGCTGGTCCACGTCAGCCCGCTGCTGGAAAGCGGCACCCGCTGTTTTGTTTTTGGGTTAATCTTTGGCAGCACGATGTGGTAATAGATCGTTTCCTCGATCGTGTCGTCGCTGGGCGGCTTGATCGAGTCCAGCACCTTTAAAAATGTGTACCGCTGGGGATCCCGCGCGAGCACGACCATGAAATACTCGTGATCCTGCAGATGTTCAAACTGTTCGTCGAGATTCGACCGGCTGCCGCCGCCTCGGTCCGTTAAGTCGAACTTGAACTTCGACTTGTCCGCGTCGGGAACCGGCGCGAACAAGTTCATCTCGACATCCTTGTAACTCTTTTGCTGCTTGGACAGATACAGCGGCCGCGACATCGTCATCCGATAACCCGTGCGGTCCAGCGGAACTCGCGAGCCGTTCGCTCGGACGGGTGTCCAATGCATTTCGCCCTGGAAGTCGTGGTTGTTGGCCCGCATCCCTTTGCTGACCGTCACCCAGTGCCCCGGCTTTATTCTCTGAATTGGCCGGTCGTCGTAGGGTAGAGTTTTCACAGGCCGAAATTCGAAATCGGGCCTTCTCTTTTCTTTCTCGAGTTTTTTGCGGGCCGCTTCCGCCTGAGTCCCGGGATCCGCCTGCTGGTTACAACTGCAGCCCAAAACCGCGGCAACGGGCAGCACGAGCAGAAACATCGAGATCAGTCGGGCCGTTATCCGGCTGGAAGGTGCCGCGAAACGGGCGGACGCGACCTCCGCTAAGCCGCCGTTTTCTCTCTCTTTACCGGGGCGCCAACCTCGCCGCCCCGTGGATGCGTGGCGGCGGCCAGATCGGTTTCGCGGTGGCAATGGTGGTGAACGCATCTCAAATCCCCGCCGTCGAGTTTACGTGGCGAACGATCGCCGGAAAACCGGTCGGCGGACCCCACAAGACGAGCCGCCCGCCACAATACCGCATGGCGCCAGTCGCGGTCGCCTGTAAACTGCGGTTGTATGAAATCTTACAACCGGCTGCTATATTTTCGCTTTGTAACCAAAATTTGGCGACACCGAGTATACGGAAAACTGTCGGGAGAACCCAATAAACATGTCCGCCGTCAAACCGCAGATCGACGTTGATACCGCCGTATTGGAGCGATACTCGGCCGCAGCAATGCAACCGGAAACCGCATTATGCTGTCCGGTCGATTACGACGCGAAATATCTGGATGTGCTGCCAGAAGAGCTGATCCAGCGGGACTACGGCTGTGGCGATCCTTCGCGGTACGTCCAGCGTGGAGAAACGGTGCTGGATCTGGGTTGCGGCGGCGGCAAGATCTGTTACATCGCCTCGCAGGTCGTCGGCCCGCAAGGCCGTGTGATCGGCGTCGACATGAACGACGAGATGCTGGAACTGGCGCGGAGGTTCCAACAGCCCATCGGCGACGCCATTGGATACCACAACACCGAGTTCCACAAAGGCCGGATCCAGGATCTCGCGCTCGATATGGGACGATTCGAAAACTACCTTTCCCAAAACCCCGTGGAGTCCAGCAACGATTGGCTGCGGGCGGCGGCGGTTGCCCAGCAGATGCGGGACACCGACCCCATGATCGCCGACGACTCGATTGACGCCGTGGTGTCCAACTGCGTATTAAACCTGGTCGCGGATGCGGACCGGCGGCAGTTATTTTCCGAAATTTTCCGCGTGCTGCAGCGGGGCGGCCGCGCGGCGATCAGCGACATTGTCAGCGACGAACCCGTTCCGGATACCATGAAAAACGATCCGCGACTGTGGAGCGGCTGCATCAGCGGCGCCTTCGTCGAGCACGAGTTTCTTCAGGCGTTCGAACGAGCCGGATTCTACGGAATCGAAATCGTCGCCCGCCAACAAGAGCCCTGGGCGACCATCGAGGGCATCGAGTTTCGCAGCATGACCATCCAGGCCTTCAAAGGCAAGGAAGGCCCCTGCCTGGATCACAAGCAGGCGGTGATTTACAACGGCCCGTGGCGGAGCGTCACCGACGACGACGGCCACGTGTTACTCCGCGGCGCGCGAACCGCGGTTTGCGAAAAGACATTTCACCTTTACACCCGGCCGCCCTACGCGGGCCAAATCGCCGCCGTGCCGCCGCACAACGCCGTTTCGGCCGATGAGGCAAAACTGTTCGATTGCCATCGCGGCGAGCCCCGCGATCCGCGCGAAACGAAGGGCGAGAAATTCACAATCACGGCTCTTCCGGACGCCTCGTGCTGCGATGACGGCGGCTGTTGTTGACGATCGGGCTCCCCTGCCCGCCCGCTGGCGTTCGCCCCGGCCACTTTTCGAGTTTAAATTACTTCGCAAAACGGATATCAAATACAGCAGGAGTTTCGTCCATCGATACGCCGCTTCGCGGCCCAGTTATCACAGCCGTTTACTGGAGAGGACCGTGAAAAAATCGAACCTAACCTTTCCGCTTGCGGTGATCTTCTTTGTCGCCGTTACCATCGCCGGCGGTGGATGGCTAACACTCCATCTCCTCGCCAAACAGAAGTACGACGAGGTCAGGGACCAACTCGCCCAGCAACTGCCCACGTATGCCGTGGTCAGGCTCAATGCTGAAACCATGGCCCTGATTGAGGATATCCGTGTAACGTGGGTGGAAAGAGACAGCGAAGTTGGGGGTCTGCATTCCGACGCGCTGCAGACCGTCGGCTTGCAGCCGACCGTCAAGAATCTGGTCGATCTGTTCACCCGTCCCATGCCCGAATATTCTTTCCTATCCCTCGAACGGAACCAGAAGTCCCTGGCCGTGGGTGTGGTTCAGGGAGCACTCTTGCCCAAGACCGTGGACCGGTCGATACACCTTGCGGATGACGGACGCCTGGCCTTCGTCCGGGTCGGAAAGAATCTGGTCTATATCTTCGCCGATGAACCGACCGGCCTTCACGAAGCCATGTACTACCAAAAACAAGAGCAAAAACCAGAGAACAACGAATCGGAAGCTGCCGGCGACGCGGACAACCGCAGGCCGTAGCCCAATCGCCCGATCGTTGTGGGGCAACCGACGCGGCTTCCTGCCGGGTTTGCGGCTCACCCCAACGGCCCCGCCCCGGCCGGGCGGAACGGGCCGCGAGTGGCGGACGCAGGGTCAGTGGACTTTCGACGAAGCGGGCGGGCCGCTAGGATGGCCCCGATTTCACGGCCGCTTTCTCTTGCTGGGGCACGACCGAGGTGGAAGAGCTTATCCCATTATCGTGGTTCACACCCCTGGCCTGGTGGGGTCTGTTGGGCCTGGTCGCCACTGCGATGTACGCCATGATAACCGGCGCCGACTGGCTGGTCGAAGGGGCCAGCGGACTCGCCCGGCGGATGGGCATCCCCAAGATCATCATCGGGGCCACGATCGTCTCGCTGGGCACGACGGCACCCGAATGCGCCGTCAGCGTAATGGCCGCCTGGGAAGGAAAGCCCGGCCTGGCGCTGGGCAATGCCGTGGG
>JAYGDO010000409.1:0-4446 GCA_046582885.1 Pirellulales bacterium
GCGCCGAGGAGGCTGAACGGAAAAATCGCGGTACTTCGCGGACAAAGAAACAAAAAAAGTCCGCAAGCCAATCGCTGGAGGTGCGCGCGTTTCGAGGTACCGTCTTTGCCGGGGAGACACGTAAGCAATGTTGTCACGTAAACGAAGGAAGCGTATCCGAAAACTCCTCAAATCCGATCGCAAGCTGAGAAGCTGTCGCAGTCCACGGATTGAGTCCCTGGAGCGCCGCGATATGCTGTCGGCCGTGTCATTTGGCGATGACGGTGTTGTCCATGTTGTCGGGACAAACGACGCCGACCGAATTGGCGCGTTTGTCGTTGCAGAACGGTTCGTCGTCACGCTCAACGGCGCGGCACGGATGTTTCCGAATGCCGATGTCACCGGTCTGGAAGTCAGAGCTTTAGCCGGCGATGACAAGATTGACGTTAAGCGGTCGGTGTTGCAACCGACGATCCTGTATGGAAATGCCGGCAGCGACTCGATCAGCGGAGGTTCCGGCAGGGATATCATTCTGGGCGGCAGAGGCGACGACCGCGCGGGCGGCAACGCCGGCAAGGACATCATTTTTGGTGGCCTCGGCAGCGATGGACTCAGCGGTGGTACGGGATTCGACATTATCGTCGGCGATCCACTGCTCAGTGACGCTGAGGACGTGCCCCCATTGGATCGGCCGGAAGTTCGTGACGCGGTGGACTTCGAGCGGTTTACCGCAGCCGCTAGCCTGGCGGCTGCGGACGACGTCTCGGTCGATGTTGTCATTGTCGAGCCCGTTCCCGCGCCGACCTTTGACGACACCATTAGCGGAGGCGCGGACGTCGATGTCATTCTCGGCATGCGCGGCGCCGACACGATTAAAGGCAATGCCGGTATTGATGTGATCGTCGGCGGCAGCGGCGACGACTGCATCGAAGGCGGCAACGGCGACGATATCCTCTTGGGCGGCAGCGGTAACGATCGCATTTTCGGCGGACTCGGAAATGACACGATCAACGGCGGCCGCGGTAAAGGCGTGCTGGTTGGCGGTAGCGGCAACGACACGCTGGTCGGTGGCGGCAGCCACGACGTCATCCTCGGTGACGGACCGAATGCGAAGCCCGATGACGCGGTCACCGATGCGGCCTCGGTCGAACAACTGGCGTCGATCCTGGTCGCTTCACCAGGTCACGACTATATCGAAGGCGGCGGCGGTGACGACCTCGCCTTTGGTGGCTGGGGTAACGACTTGATTTTCGGCGGCAGCGGTGATGACGGCATACGTGCCGGTCGCGGTGCCGATATCGTTGTCGGTGGTAACGGACATGATAGAATCGACGGCTCGATCGGTTCCGATACGATCCTCGGCGACGGCCCGGATTCGCTCGACGACGCGATCCTGCCGATTCCGCGGACGGATGCGGTGGATGCTGCGAACCGGGATCGTATTCTGCTGGCCAACAGCAAACTTGGCCGAGGCAGTGATTACATCGAGGCCGGTTCGGGCAACGATGTCGTTTACGCCGGCGCGGCACAAGGCGATGTCAACGTCGTGTTTGGCGGACCTGGTGAGGACACGCTAATTGGCGGCCGTGGCCGTGACGTACTGGTCGGCGGTGCGGCCGGCGACAAGATTCGCAGCGGCGCGGGTGTGGACACGGTGCTTGGCGATGGCCCGAATTCGCTGGCCGAAGTGCCGATGCCGACCGCAGACGAGCCGAACGTCGACTTGGCGTCAGCGGTGGCTGTCAATGTGACAACCCTGGCGCACGTGCCGGTCGATCCTCCGGTCGTCGATCCATTCGCCGTGCAGAAGTATCTCTCGCGCGTCAGTTCGATCAATTCCGGTAACGATGCGATCATCGCCGGCACGGGAAGTGACTTGGTGTTTGCAGGTGCCGGAAACGACCGCGTGGCCGGTGACGGCGACAACGTCTATCCGACTCCGACACCTGTTCCTGAGCCGCGGATGGCGGTTATGGCCGAACCGATCATTGTCCCCCATCCGGACGGCAACGATTTTATAGAAGCCGGCACTGGCAACGACCAGGTGGATGCGGGCTTTGGTTCGAACCTCGTGTTCGGCGGTCGCGGCAACGACACGATCGTCAGCAGCGGCGGCGGCGACGTCATCGTTGGCGGAAATGGCGACGATGCTATTCAGACGCGGAAAGGAAAGGATCGCATCCTGGGCGATGGGCCGGATACCATCAACCAGGCAATTTATCCCGTCGGACCGATCGAGGCGGCCGCTGCCGAGCACAAGCTGTTCCTTCGCAATAGCGTGTTGGGCGAAGGCGACGATTGTATCGAGTCGGGTGACGGCGACGATCGTGTGTACGCCGGCGCGGGTCGCGATGTGGTATTCGCCGGTGCGGGTGACGACTACGCGAACGGCGGACGTGGCAATGACCTGCTCGTCGGCGGTAGCGGCAACGACACGCTGGTCGGTGGTGGCGGTCACGACACCATCATTACCGGCGGGCCGAATTCGAAGCCGGATATCGGTCTGCTGGCGGCCGATGCCGTGGATGCGATGGTCGATGTACTGGTTCGCGATTTGGCGGCGCACCCGGACACCGGCAACGACTACGTCGAAGCCGGGCGCGGCAATGATCGCGTGTTTGCTTATGGCGGGCACAACCTCGTGTTCGCCGGAGCTGGCGATGATACGGTTCTGGCGGGCCGGGGCAACGATGTTCTGGTCGGCGGCGATGGCGACGATCGAATCGGCGCCGGAGCGGGAGCGGACACCGCGCTGGGCGATGGTCCGAACTCTCTGGACGACGCCATCCTGCCGATGAGGCCGGCGGTCGATCCGACTTCGGTCGCATGGCTGAAAGTCGTCGAGGCCAATAGCCGGATCGGTCGCGGCAACGACACCATCGACGGCGGACGCGGAAACGATCTGCTGTTTTCGGGAGCCGGCAACGATGCGATCTACGGCCGTGGCGGAGACGACATCCTGCACGGCGGCGACGGGGATGACGAATTGCACGACGACGTGAATTCGGGCGGATCCGGCACGGATATCTTCTACGGTGGCCGCGGCGCCGACAAGATATTCGCCAATGATGGCCGTGGCGGTCCCGTCGATCTGGTCTTTTATGACCTGGAGGACGAGCTGCATGTCGATGGCGAAGACGAGCTGCATTTCACGCCTTGATAATCGGCGCGAACGTCTGACCCCGAACCAAGGCGGCATGGGCGTCGACTGCCCATGTCGCCTTTTTCTACGGCGTGGATGACGAATAGGCCGATTCGCCGGCATGCAGCCAAGCTAGCGGAAAGCTTGCGGATCCCGCCTTCGGTAAATGTTGGGAGCCATCACGGCTGGAGAAGATCGAGCAGTGCGTCGGGAAGATTGCGATCGACCGCTTGAAGAAAAGTCTCTTGCAAGATCGGCAGAGGAAATTTTTCTTGACGAGAGAATTCAAAAAAATCCGCACCGTTGGCGATTTCAGCGATCTCGTCGTCGGTCATCTGCTTTAACTTGGCAGTCAGGTACTGCGCCACTTTTTTGTCAGAGGTCACAAAGGTTGCATCGCCCAGAATTTGATCTGCCACACCTCGCCAGGGTGGCTGCGGGTCGTCTGCTAGATAGTCCTCCAGATTTTCGATGACGAGTTGCAGATCGCCTTCGACCAGCGCCGCCCGCGCCGCCTTGACCTGCTTTGGCATTTCCGGCAGTTCGGGCGGTTGGGATTCTGAAACCTCGTGATCGTTTTCGGCGCGGACGTTCTTGACGTAATCTCCGGGCGCGGGCATGTCCGATTTGGATTTCGAATTCTCGCCGCGCTGGCTGCCGCGTCGCTCCTTTAAATCATGGGCCCCAGCGCCGTCGCCCGAGCGATATTCGCGGCGGCTGTCCGGGTCTCCGCCACCGGCTCCGGCCAGGAGATTTGCGTCGCTGCTGGTGTTGTCCGTGATGGTGACGGCCACGACGGCGACCAGTGCCAAGCAAACGACGGCGACTCCGGTAACAAGCACCGCGGACGTTGACCGTGGTCGCGGCGGGCCTGCGGTCGACTCGGCCGGGTGGGCCTCGCCAAAATCAAATTGCGCCGTTCGGGGCGGAGCGGGTACGGCGGGCGGATGCGATACTTTTTGTTCATCTTCCAGTTGTTGAACGGGCGGCTTGGAGGCGACGGTCGAACCAGTTTCTCCGGAAAATGTGCCTGTTTCACGCCGGTCGCGCAGGTCCGCATCGTAGGCCGTCTTTTGCTTTTGGTCGAGCAGACACAGACGTACCTGTGAAATTTCGTTGAGCAGTTGCTGCACGTGCTCGACAATTGGTCCGGATGCGAGCCCTTGCAGATAGGTCATCTGCCGATTGGCCGAGGCCTCAATCACTTCCGGATCGTCCTCAAACGTATCGACACCGAGCAACCGATAATGATTGGGCGGTTGCTCGCGGGGAGCGATGCCGAGGAGCTTGTGATACGGATCGTATTCTTCCGACATGGATCGACG
>JAYGDO010000428.1:0-5335 GCA_046582885.1 Pirellulales bacterium
TCCTGATGGGCGTTTTTGTAATCCTCGCTTGCGGCTACATCCTGTACAACACGTCCAACGTCCTGCACCACTATCCGGTTGGCATGCACGTGGCCGCGTCGCTGGCATTGTTTGCTTCGCTGACCACGCTGTTCTGGTACGTGCTCCACTTGGTGATGGCGTTTTCCGGCCGTGACTAAAGATTCCCGCCGATTGATGAATTGATCGAATACAGCAGCACTCGTCGCCCGTTCGGCGAGTGCTTTTTTGTCGTCGCGTGTTTCCGCAACCGTGTCACCCGCCTATAATTCAACCATGACCGAAGCGGTCCAATACGAACCGAAGTATCTAGAAGGCGTCCATTTCTTCAACGAATGTGAATTTTTTGAAGCGCACGAGTCCTGGGAAGACGTCTGGGCCGAATACCGCGGGCCTTCCCGCGAGTTCTATCAAGGCCTGATTCAGACGGCCGTCGCGCTGCATCACTTTTGCAACGGCAACATCCGCGGCGCGACGAAGCTTTACGGTAGTAGCCGCAAATACCTCGATCCGTATCGCCCCGAGCATTTGGGTTGCAACCTGGATCTGCTGTTTGTCGAAATGGAGGAGTGCTTTGCCGGACTCTTCGCCAGCGACGAGGAGTTTCCCAAAGTTGACATCAACGAAAATTGCATACCGGAAATTCACTTGGCGCCACCGTCTTGAATTTGAGCATCTATGGCCGACATGACCTTTTCCGCCGATCGTTTCTCGGGCGTGGCGCGGCTGTTTCCCGTGCCGGATCTGGTGATGTTCCCGCATGTCATTCAACCGCTGCACGTTTTCGAACCGCGCTATCGCGCCTTGCTGGCTGAGGCCTTGGACGACGATCAGTTAATCGGCATGCCGGTGCTCGCCTCTGAGTGCGAAGCGGATGGCGACGAGCGGCCCGAGCTGCGGCCGATCGCCTGTCTCGGCAAAATCATTTCTTATCAAACGTGCGGTAGTGGTCGTTCCAACATCCTGCTGCTGGGATTGCACCGTATGCGGCTGATGGACGAATTGACCTCTGGCAAACCATTTCGCGAAGCCAACGTCCGCTTGATCGATGATGTTTATTCGCCCAATGACGACCAACAGAGAAATCGCGTTCATCGAGCACTGCTGACCGCGTTTAAGAGAAAACTCAGCCGGGAGTCCGAGGCAAAAGACTGTTTTGACGAACTGTTGCGAGGCGATATCTCGTTGTCTGTATTGACCGATATCGTCGCCCACACGCTTGATCTTGCGGCTTCGTATAAAGCGCAATTGCTGAGTGAGCCGGATGTTGACCAACGGGCTCGGTGGCTGTTGACAAAACTCCGGCAAAAACGCCGCGGCAAGCTGCCAACGAACGGGTACGGTTTTCCGCCTAAGTTCAGTTTGAATTAAAACATCCGCACCGCTGGCAATTCCCGGAAACGAAACCGATTCCGCTCTGTTACATGCTTGACCACCGCACAGCGAGGTTTTAACATCGACTGTTTACACCTTTCATGAACGATTCGACATGGCAACCGCGGAAGACATCGACAAGCTGACTGGCAGCCTAGCCGGCGAGATCGACACCCCTGAGGCAACCGCCGACGGCAACGTCGATCACGAACGTATCGCGGCTGCTGTCCGCGAGATTTTGTTGGCAGTCGGTGAAGATCCTGACCGCGAAGGCCTGTTGCAGACGCCGGACCGCGTGGCGCGGATGTATGCCGAGTTGTTAGGCGGATTGCACGAAGACCCGCGGCTCCATTTGAAGAAATTCTTTACCGAGCAATATGACGAGGTCGTCTTGGTCCGCGATATCAGCTTCAACAGCATCTGTGAGCACCACCTAATGCCGTTCATGGGCAAGGCGCATATCGGCTATATGCCCGACGGCAAGGTCATCGGCCTGAGCAAGCTCGCCCGCGTCGTCGAAGTCGTCGCGCGTCGACCGCAGGTCCAAGAGCGGATGACCGAACAGATCGCCAACCTGCTGGAAGAAGAACTCAACGCCCGGGGAGTCGCTGTCGTGATCGAAGCGGCGCACACTTGCATGACCGTGCGTGGCGTGCGCAAACCGGGCAGCATCTGTGTTACTTCGGCGATGAAGGGCATCTTCCGGACCAACCTTTCCAGTCGTTCGGAAGTCATGACACTGATCTACGCCGATCGTCGGTAAGCAAGTTTGTGGGCGTTCTGTATCAATTTGTGCTGCGACTTACCTTCGGCCTGGCGTTTTCGATGTGGCTTTTGCCACCAGCAAAAATAACCAGCGGGTTCTTTCGCAATCATCTCTACGTCGCGCTAGGGCTTTGTGTCTTGGCGACCACAGTCGCCTTCACGGAACCCGGGGTCGGCAATTACCAATTTCCGTTGGCCACTTCGGTTCTCGCCTATGGCGGTGCCGTAATCTGGCTGTATGAAAAACGACTTGCGGGGCAGATTGCGCTCGGCTTGATTGCACTCGCAACTGTAGGCTGCGCAATCGACTCAGTTCAAGCCAGTTCCGCCATGACCGGAAGTGCGGTTGTTACGGTTATGTGGTTGCTCGATCCAATCTTGGGAGGGATCGTACTCGGAACAACAATCACGGCGATGTTTCTCGGCCACTGGTATTTAAACACGCCGAGCATGCAACTTGAGCCGCTCAAACGCCTGATTTTACTGATGGCAATTGCCGTTGTGCTGCGAGCGACACACAGCGGCGCCGGCTTCGTGATGATGTCGCTACACGCTGCCGATCAGATTCAAATTCCGTTTCTGATTCTCCGCTGGCTGAGCGGTATCGCCGCGCCACTAATGCTCGCTTGGATGACGTGGAAAACGCTGGCAATTCCCAATACACAAAGCGCAACTGGCATTTTGTATGTCGGCGTCATCACCACATTCACGGGCGAATTGGCCGCCGAGCTACTGTCGGTCGGCTGCTTGTATCCATTATGATGTGTGTTATGCATGTAGACTTTTGTTGCCCCCGCTGCGAACGGACAACCCGCACCGAGTTCTCTACCGATTCCACCGCCATTGCCTGTCCCCATTGCGACGCCAAGCTGTCATGGCCAAGCGATGCGATTGAAAACGACACCGTCAAAAAATGTGTTGTTTGTCACGGTAAAGACCTGTTCGTGCGCAAAGATTTTCCGCAACGCCTGGGTGTGCTGATCGTGGCAATCGGTTTCACTGCCAGTTCAGTCGCCTGGTATTACCACTTGATTGTATTGACTTACGGGATTCTGTTCGCGACGGCCGGTATCGATGTGTTGCTATATTTGTGGATGGGCGAGGCGCTGGTCTGTTATCACTGTGGTGCTCATTACCGAAACATCAACAACCTGGACGGTCACGCGGCCTTTAATCTCGAAACGCATGAGCGGTACCGACAAGCAGCAGCAAGACAGTAGCCGTTGGCCAGCGACGACGATCCACTGACCGACGCCCCCTTGCCACCGGCAGCGAGACAATGGATCCAGAGCGAGAACGAATCCAAGACGACCTACGCGGACTGCTCGATGGCGATGTGCGCTGTGACGACGTGACCCTGCAGCTTTACGCCAGTGACGCGAGCATCTACGAAATTTTGCCGCTGGCGGTCGTCCGGCCACGACACACCGAAGACGTCGTCACGTGTGTTGAATACGCGGCAGAATACGAGATTCCAATCCGGCCGCGTGGGGCGGGCACGGGCTTGGCCGGAGAGTCGTTGGGCGACGGCATCGTCCTCGACTTTTCCAGGTATATGAACCGCATCGGCGAGATCACTGCGGACACCGTCCACGTCCAGCCGGGCGTGGTTCATGCGCACCTCAATCGGGTCTTGAAAACGTCGGGACAGGTGTTCGGACCAGATCCGGCCAACAGCGACGTCACAACAATGGGCAGCGTGCTGGCCATCAACAGCACCGGCAGCCACTGGCTAAAGTACGGTTCACCGCGTGACCATGTTCGTCAATTGCAAATCGTGCTGGCGGATGGCTCGCTGGTTGAATTTGGCCGTGAGCCCATACAGCGGCATGACGACCCGCAACCTCGCCGCCGCGAAGTCGTTCGCCGCGTCGCCGATCTGCTGCTGCGCGATTTCGATCTGATTAACAAGTTCCAGCCTAAATGCCCCGTGAACCGCTGTGGATACGGCCTCAAGGATGTCGTCTCGGATCGATTCGTTGATATGGGGCGACTGATGGCCGGTTCAGAGGGCACATTGGGGATCATTACAAAAGCTGAAATCGGAATCCAGCAACTGCCAACGCATCGAGGCGTTGTCATGTTGCTATTCGATCGGCTGGAAAACGCCGCTCGCGGCGTCATGGAGGTGCTTGAATACCAACCCGCCGCGTGCGACCTCATGGACCGCAGGCACGTCAGCTTGTCGCGCGAGCACGACGTTCGTTACGACGTGTTGATTCCAGGCGAAACAGAAGCCTTGTTGCTCGTGCAGTTCGATGCCGACGATCTCCAAACCGTACGCGACAAAATCGATTCTCTTATCGATCGGCTGCAGCGCAAAAAGCAATTTCTGAGCGGTTCGCGGATCGCACTGGATGCACAGACAATCGACCTGTATTGGCAACTTGCGCACAAGGTCGTCCCAACATTGCACCAACTAAAGGGCTCGAAGCGGCCGCTGCCTATTATTGAAGACATCGCCGTTCCACCCGAATCGCTGCCCACTTTTCTCACCCGACTGTATCAGGTGCTCAAGCGTCAGCAAGTCACCGCTTCGCTATTCGGCCACGCCGGTCACGGGCAGTTACACGTGCGGCCGTTTCTCGACCTGTCGGATCGCCACGACGTCGAGTGCATGCAACGGTTGGCCAAAGAACTCTACAGCGAGGTGCTGGATCTGGGCGGCACGATTAGCGGCGAACATGGCGACGGATTGAGCCGAACCCAGTTCATCCAGCAGCAGTACGGGCCGCTTTACGAGACGTTTCGCCAGCTGAAACAAATTTTTGATCCTGCCGAAATTATGAATCCCGGCAAGAAAATCAGCGACGAACGAGACTTAATGACGCGAAACCTCCGCCCGGTCAGTACCGCAACGACTAAGGTACAGATAGACGAGAAAGAACTTTCAGATTCGAGCCAAGCAACACCGTTCCCACTTCAATTAGCCTGGGATGTTACGGAAATCGCCCACACCGCTCGCGGTTGCATTGGCTGCGGAGCGTGTCGATCGCAACTGGACGGCGTGCGAATGTGCCCCATCTTTCGCCTGGCGCCCGCTGAAGAAGCTTCGCCCCGCGCGAAAGCGAATCTGGTCCGCGGCGTGTTGACCGGACGTCTGGACGCTGAAACGGTGACCACGGACGAGTACAAACAAATCGTGGACTTGTGCGTCAACTGCCATCAGTGCCGTGAG
>JAYGDO010000450.1:0-15005 GCA_046582885.1 Pirellulales bacterium
TGTGCGCCCTGGGGTTGTGCGCCCTGCTGCTCACCCTGCTCTTCGCCCTGTTGCTCACCCTGCTCTTCACCCTGCTCTTCACCCTGCTCTTCGCCCTGCTGCTCACCCTGCTGCTCACCCTGCTGCTCACCCTGCTGCTCACCCTGCTCTTCGCCCTGCTGACTTTCGGCCAAAAGGTCGCGCACGGCATTGATTTCGTCGGCGGACTCCTGCGCCTGCTCGGCCAATTCCAAAAGTCGCTGTCCGAGTTGCAACTGATCTTCAAGGTCTTCGCGTTTGATATCTGCTAGCACTTGAGCACGGAGCAACTCCCGCTGCACTTGATTTACCGCTTCAGCGGCCTGCCCTTTTTCGTTGCCTTGGGCACGAGCGTCGTCGGCCTTTTGCGCAGCTGCAGCGGCGTCTTTGAGCGCGACGCCAACGCTGGGTGTTTCTTCCAATGTCTCGTCGCCCAATTGTTGCAACTTACCAACCGATGGCGCGGGACGCGTATTGGCGGCGTCGCCGAGTTTTTGTTCGAGCTTGCTCAACTCGCCAAGTTCATCTGTAGTTACGTCGATCAATTTACCCGCCTTGGCAACCATCTGTTCCCGCAGTTGACTGGCGGCAGCTTGTAATTGGCCGGCGACCTGATCGGCCTTTTCGGCAGTCGCTTTGGCTGCTGCTGCATTGTCGCCACTGGCCGCTTCCGGCAGAGATTTAATGATGTCGCCGACCTGCTTCGCGGCCTCGGTCAACGGCTGCGTCGTCTCAGGTGAAAGATTCTTCACACCTTCCGCAACTTTGCTGGCTATCTCTTGTACTTTCTCAGTTAACTCCTGCCGATCTGCGAGGTCGTCTTCGTTCAGAGCTTCGCCCGTCTCAAGCTCATCGGCGGTGAATCTGGTAGTGGCGGCCGCCCGCTCCAATGATTCGACCGCGCGGTTGATCTCGCCCAACGCCGTGGCCAACGTCTTGCGGCCCGCTTCGAGCTCCGACTCTCTAGCTGTACCAATCGCCTGCCGCAGCGCGCGGTCGGCCTTGCCCTTTGTTTTCTGATCCTGAGCTTTTGCAGCGGCTTCTTCGGCGGAACGAATCGAAGAAGTGACGGTTCGCGGCACATTTTCGATGTTCTCGGCCTTTTTGACCGTCTCTTGAATTTTCTTCCGAGCGGCTTCCGGATTGGCGGCCGCCTTCGCCGTTTCGAGCTGTTCACGGGTCTTGCCCAATTCATCGGCCAAGGCCTCGTATTCCTCAGCCGATAAACCCGAGGCAATGCCGCCAAGTTGGTTTTCAATTTCCTTCTGCAGTTCTGTCAACGCCCCGATAACGCGACCCTCCTGCTCGGCGGCCTTCTCGCTCTCTTTGATAAACAGCGACTCACGGGCCTGCGAGGCACTGGATTCGGCGCGGTCGACGAGCGACGCGGCCCGCTCGCTGGAACTTATCTGATTCTGCAGCCTCTGCAGTTTTTGTTGAACCAGCGATTGCGCGTCGACCAGTGCGTCGGCCTTCTGGTCCGACAACTCGGCGGTGCGGGTTTGTTCGCGAATCTCCTCCTGCTCCTTAATTAATTCCTTGATGGCTTCCACCACGTCTTCGTTGATCCACGACGGATCTTCGAGACGGCGGACCTCGGTCATCACCCGCTCCAAACCATCAATTACTTTTTGTTGTTCTGTCGTGGCCTCGGTGAACCGCCGACCAGCCAATTCGTCATGTGCGGACGCAAGTGACTCGTCAACTTTTTCCTTCGCTAGGATCCGCCTCGACTCCGCCGCAACGGCGCCAAGCTCGCCGGCCCAATCGGCGACTTCGTCGAGCGTTTCAGCAAAATCGTCGTAGAGCGTTTTCACTTCGCCCTGCGAAGAGCTGACGACCAGAATCGCTTGTTCGCTATCGCCGCGCAGAGTTTGCGTGGCGCCGCGGGTCTCGCGCTGTTTGGCGATCATCTCAATCAGTCGCTCGATCAGCTCGGCCTGTTTTCGGCGCAGCCGCAGTCGCTCACGTTCGGCCAGCAACTTAAGCAATACCGTGTGCATCTGCTTGCGGGCTTGCAGGTGTAATTTCTTGCGTTCGTCGCCGGTTGCGGTTTCCGCCGCCACGAGCGTCTTGATGACGGCCATCATGTAACCTTTGCCGGCCAATTCGTCCAACCGACCTTGCATTTCGGTCAAGTCTGCGAAGAGGGACAAATCCGTGAGCTTGTTGTCGCGAAGCTGCTGGATGTGAGTGTCCAGCAACACGCCCAACAGATCCCGCGTTAGGTCACGAGCCCGCTGCTGGTTGATCTTGTCGCGACCGATCAGCTGGTTTCCGTCCGCAGTGCCAGTTTCCGCAGCGCCAGTTTCCGCAACGCTGGCCAGTTGAGGGATTGAAAGCAGCGCCACGACGAATAGCATTTTCCAAGCTCGCATCGTCATTCTCCTATGCCTAACTGGGCTTTAATGATTTGGTCCAGCTTCTTGCCCATCTGGGCATCAAGCTGCCGGGATGCTGCCAGTATACCCGCCCGGTCGGTAACCTGAAAAACCAATCGGTCACTGCGGGTCGTCTTACCCTCACCAGCCCCCCGAAAGTCGGTAGCTTCAAAGGAAATAGAAATTCGATCACCCTTTACCAAATTCAGTTCCGCGAAGCTGATATTGATCGTTTTTGCTAGGTGATCGATCTTACCGTTCAGGGTTTCGATGACCTCGGATTCTTCGCTATCCTCAGCCGCTCCGTCCTCCCGTTCGACCATTTTGAGGACCGAAATATTCTGCAAAGCAAAATCGTCGTATGCGGTAAACCGGACCGCCGGTTCGGCGCTGGGAAGCACGTATTGTGACGCGCTGGCAATCGAAATTCGGGGCGGTTGGTCCGGCCGCACCTGGAGCGTACCCGTCCGCGGGCGTTCGAGGCCAAGGCCGTCCTCATCTTCGACCTGAACTTCGTAGCGCAAGGTTCCCGCCACACTCGACAGCGGTGTGTCGTCCGCAGTCAACGTGAAGTTATCGCCGTCGCGTTCAAGATTTAATGTCTTGCCGCCAACCGTGATGGTGGCCGCTTTGAGCTTCTTATTGCTGCACGAGACAATCGGAATCACACGCGAGCCTTCGAGCGCCACTTGTTGCCGTCCAACCCGCATGTCCTCAGCAAACTTTCCCTTGGCATAGGCGGGCGTTTCGATCTTTAAGTCGACCTGTACAACTGCCAATGGAATGAGTTCAACTTCACGCGGTTCCGTATACGCATCGCCGAGATAAGCGACATATTCCAGGTCGTCGAGCACACGATCCAGCCGCCCCACATAGAGCAGCGGATCTTCCGGATCCTTTTTAAGGCTAACGATCGTCGACAAATCGCTTTTCAGCGCGGTGACTTCGACCGTTCCCGTCTCCGGCTTTAACTCGCTCTCTTCTTTGATGCGAATCTTGAACTCCAGCGGGCGGCCATATACCGCGCGGGCGCCGGGTTCTTCGATATCGCCAAGTACGGTGTCGGTTGGATAATGAACCGCGCCAAGGAGAAAGAAGCGATTGACAAACGCCAGAGCATGACCGGAATACAAGGACAGCGGAACCAATACGACAGCCACGGTCAAAACCAGAATGCCCACACGCTTGACCATTTCTTCGCGCGAGAAACCTTCCAGATAGTTTAGTCGGGCCGATATTTGATCCGTTTGGGAGACGGTCGCTTCGCGAAGTTCCGCCGACCCAAACTGGGCGCGATTCGCGTCGGAAAACTGCAGGGCCGCGACCAGATCGCTGCCGACACCCTGCTGGCGTTCGACCATCATTGCCAGGGCGACCTCTTCCTCGCGGGTACCCAGAGCCGGCAGTAGAAATCGACGAAATGCCCAAATCAGGATGGCGACGAATCCCATTAAAATAATCGCACGCTCGACAACGCCCATGTCCGCGGCAACATCAAGCAGAAACGCGCCCATCAAAAACCAAAGCGCGATTGCAAGAAACACGGCGAATGCCGAACCGAACCTCGCCGTCGAACGGTAACGCCGCACGCGGCTTAACCCAACATGTAGTTTTCCAAGTCGTTTCATCGCAAATTCACCAGTTTCCGGCCCAGCCATTCGGCAAGCATTAATCCAATTACCAAAATCAGAACCAGCCAAGTATTCCACAGTTCGACCGTTTTCGGCGCCGCCGGCACCTCGTACGTCTCCGGTGTCAGATGACTGGCCAACGTCGTCAGCTCATACAATTCCAGCGGGCGACTTCCGGCGGTTCCTTTGTTAGCCACCCGTTGTTGAAGATCAAAACTGCGAACAGGATTGCGACGTTCTATCGCCCGCTGTTCGACAATGACATTCAATTCGTGCTTTTCATTGGTGACCGGATCGGTCACCAGGATGCGGTGCGAACCTTCGGCATAGACCGGAATCTCGGTTTCGAAAACAACGCCATCCCGCGCCACCGGAATTTTAAATTCGGTGGCCGCCTCGGCGTTCAACGGGGCGTTCGCCGGTATATGCAGCGCGCTCAGTTCCGTGACATCCAGGCCCTCATAATTCCTGTCGTAGGCCTGGACCGTGATACGAACCTTGTCACCCGCCATGTATTTTGAGTCAACTTTCTTGACCCTGAACCGATTTCCACCGCCAACGCCGCTCTCCAGACCAAGCTGATAGATCATCTGGCCCCAGAATTTTCGGTAATACTTCTCGCCGTACTTCCGCCGCAGACGCCAGAACTCGTTGCTGCCCAAAAACACAACTTTGCCGGAACCGGCGAACTCCCGAACCGCAATAAATGGCTGAGGGGTCACATCGTCGACAGCGCATTTTTCTGTCGGTATCGTGGCCAATACCGTCGTGCCGTTGCCCTGCGTGCTATAGACCGGCTGGAACCAAGGCAGTGGATCCATGTTGTCCCACGCCCGCTCATTCTCCGATTCATCGTCGCTCAGCTGGGTAAAGCTAAAGCCGGAGTCTTTTGCCAACGGCGTAAACTCCATGCGGAACTTCCCCTTGCGCGGCCGCAACGCCGGATCAAGCTTAACCGGCAGCAGCTCATTCGCAATTCTGGTTCCCGCCAGCGATGTAGTCGTGTATCGCGGACCGCACATGACGACCAGGCCGCCACCTTTATTGACGAATTCAATCAACAATTCTTGAAAATGATCGCTGAGCATTTCCGCGGGAACATCGCTGAGAAAAATTACGTCGTTATCAAAGAACTCGCTCCGTGGCCGGACGAGAGTTTCGACGAACAGTTCATTGGTTCGCCGAACTTTGAAATCGGCCGACCGCAGGAACGTCCGAAACCCCTTTTTGCCGATCAGCGGATCCCGATGAAACACCTCTTTAACGAAACGCCACTCCCAGGTCGGCTCATATTCGACGAAAAAGAGTTTCAACGAGTCGTCGCTGATTTCGATTTCGCTTTCGGCAAGATTGTCGCTGGCCTCAACTTCGCCGTCGAAAAGATCGACCTTAACCTGCAACATAAAGCGGCCTTCCTCGGACGGCGTGAACGACAAGTCCACCATCTGCCGGGATGTGGCGAGCTGCACCGATTTGGCCGGCCCAACCGGACGGGCTTTCGACTCGATGCCCAACCCGGCCGAGGTCCCCAATCGCCTCGCCAGAAGTTGAACTCGCGCCGTTTGGCCGGTCAGTCCGTTCTGCCGAATCGCGGTCGTCACGGTCACGTCCTCGTCTTTTTTCAAGACCTTCGGCGCATTCAGCGGAAGCACTTCCAGATTGATCACGTCCCGCGGACCAACACCAACCGTGAAGATTTTTGTGTTCAACTGCTCGGCAACCGGCGCCACCGGCACGCCGCCGTTATCATTGAAATCACTGACCACCACCAATCCCGCCAAGGTCTCGCTCGGATGCCTCTTGGCAAGCTGGTCCAGCGCCGTTCCCAGCAGGGTCCGCTGCGCTTTGGCTTCCAAGCCGCCGGTCAACTCCTCGAGATCCAATTCGTCGCCAGGAGAATTGACGATTTCACTGAGGCGGCCCCCTTCGTCGGTAACATAGGCCCGCACCCGATAATCTTTCGCATCCTCGCCGAGAAACAGGTTCTCGCTGCGGGCGACGACCTTCTTGACCAAATCCAAACGGGTGGCATCGCTAAGGTTCTCGTCGGTGCCTTCTACCTTCGCAGCTTTGGCAAGCTTGCCGAGCTCTTCGCTGGGGATGTTGTCGTTGATGTTCATGCTGTCCGTACCGTCGAACAGCCAGACCAGCGTCTTTTTGTGCCGCTCATTGATCGACATCGAGATAACCGGCTCTGCCAGAATGATGACGATTAGTGCGAGTATCAGTCCCCGCGCGACAGCCAGAAATCCTCGGGCCCGACCGCCGGTGCTCGCGGCGCCGAAGTTCTTTTGATATTTAGCGTAGAACACAATCGCAACCACGGCCATCGCGATGGCCACGAAAAAAACTAGGACCGGGCGGCCTTCGGCCCACGGCGCGGAAAAACGAAAACCAATGTCGCTGATCGACTGAAGATCTTCGACGCCCATCAATTTGCCGAGCCACTTTATCACGGTGCGTTCCCTCCTGCGGCGGCTTTGCCAGCCGCTTCCGACGGTGCGACATTGCCCGTCAGCATTGCCATGACCTTGGGCAACAGTAAAACCATTTCAACAAGCAAACACAAAAGAACCCCCAGGAGCAGCCATTTCCAGAAATTGCGGCCCGAATACGAGGTGCCGTCGAGGGAAATGGCCTCATCGGCCCCGACCCAACGCACTTCGGACAGCCCTGGATCGTCCTCCAGTGTCGCCACGTCGATATCCGTTAACTCGCTTTCACTACTGGGACCGTTGACCGCCAATTTGATCGACCACGCCTGCTGGCCGCCGTCGCGCTGGTCGCCCCGCTCTCGGCGAATCGCGTAGACACCACGCTGGCCGAGCGACCGCAGAACAATACCGTAGTCGCGAGCGCCAAGCGCTTCGGCCGAACGTTCGACCTTTTCATCGTCCGGCAAGGTCAGCTTGAAATCGGCCGCCTGATCGCGAGCGGCAATTCTCACGGGAATGTTCCTTTCGCCGGAGAAATTGTAATTGGGGAGAGATTTGGAGAGCAGGTTTTGTAGAACTTGGTCAAAAATCAACGCGCTCTTTCTTGCGGCGATGTTGTTCCATAGCGGGAAACAACCGGTCGTAATCATGACAACTTGGCCTTCACCGATCTGGCGGCGAACGGCAAATACCTCATCGTTTAGGTCGTAACGCCCAATCACCTCATAGTTTTTGACATCCGTTTCATCGACGGCTACCGCGCCCGTCAATTTACTGCTCCAATTGAGCCACGAGGGCGATAGCATTTCGAACGCCTTCGCGGACTCGTCGCGATTCAGTTTCTCTTCGGCGGAAAGGCCGCCACCGCTTTCCTTGGCAATCCACTTATCGCGACCCGCCAGGTACTGGCTGACGAGTTGCCGGCCCTCCTCCAATCGCTTGGCTTCGGCGGTTTCAAATTTCGCCTGCGTCTCGCTCGAGGTGTCAATGCCGACGGCCTTAAAGAACACCGGCAGATTCAGCAGAAACTCTTTGTCACTTTCATTGAGGCCCATATTAAAGACCTCATCATTGCGGAACGTATTTGAGGCCAGGCGAAATTTCGGCGCGTCCGCGGCTGTCGCCAGCGGGATGCGCCCAATCGGCTCGGATTTAAGCCGCGCGGGCAGGATACCGCCCCCATCTAGCCATGCCGCTTCGTTCCAGGCCACGGGGTCGAATTCACCACCGGCGGCCAGTAACAATTGCCCTTCCTGCTGGACATATTCTCGCAAGATCTGAACGAACTCGGAGGTCGGCGCCGCAATCCCGGCAACGACGACCAGCCGCGCGTCCTTTAAATCATCCCGAGTGACCATGTCCTGCGTGCGATGCACCACCGACGCCAACTGCTTACCTTTGTCGTCACTGGCCGTCCGCTTCCTCAGCAGCTTGCGGAGCAAATAGGTCTCACCAAAGCGGTTCTTAGCTGGATTTTCGCCCTGACCAAGACTCGCGTTATAGGGCCCTTGGTTGTCCACAAACACAATCGGCAAACGGGAAACGACCGGAGCAATGCAGGTTCTAAAGTCGTCTTCCGCGAGACGATCCTTTTCCTGAATTTCGACTCGTGCAATCTTGAGCAGTGGTTGATGCGGCGGCCCAGATTCGGTGAATTTGTGCTGAAACTCGAGCTCCAAGTTTTGATCCGGCTTCAGATCGACGAAATCTTCATCCACGACCACATCATCAATTATCAAACTGACGCGCACCTGCGATCGTTCGGGACCGCGATGGGCGATCGTGGTCAGAAAGGTCGCCGTGGTTTCCGCATCGGCAATCTCATCCTGTAGCCGAAAATCCGAAATCCAGGTATTGGCGCGATCGGGCGGACTGAGCTGTACGACCTGCACTTCGCCCGGATCGTCGAATTGTTTGAAATTTGGCTGCTTCCATGTGCTTTGCTGCAAATCCGTAAAGAACACATACCGCTTCGTCTGTATGCTGCTCGCCTCCTTCGCCGTTTGCGCAAGCTCCGCACCGCGACTGGCGGACGCCGGACGATCGGCCAACTCGATAATATCCAAGGCAGCCAGCGCGTCCTGCTTGGTCGCATAAACGTTTTCAACGTGCCAGCCGTCTTCGGCCGCGAGCGGGACGATCGAGATGTCGGAACCCGCGGGCAGCGACTGCACGTATTCACGGGCCTTTTCCCGCGCCCGTTCGAGCAGAGATTGGTCGAGCTGCATGTAGCCCATCGAGAGGCTGTTGTCCACTAACAACACCGCGTGCAACGGCTCGCCGCGATAGTCCGTTTTGTCCGATTTCCAATACGGCCGCGCCATCGCCAGCACAAACAAAACGACCGCCGCGGTCCGCAGCAGCAACAGCATCACATCGCGAAACTCAACGATCCGCTTGTTGCGGCGGATCGCCTCCCGCAAGAAATCCATCGCCGCCCATTGCACGGTGCGATGTCGACGCCGGTTGAGCAGGTGAATAATCAGCGGCCCAGCGGCCGCCACCAGCGCGACCAAAAATCCAGTGGCAAGAAAGCTCATCGTTTTCTTCTTGTTTTTCGCGTTGGCGAGGAGTGAATGATAAAAAGACCGTTAGCTGTCGTCAGCCGCCGCACCGGCAACGGCCTCACCCTGTTGCAGGATCGGCAGGTAACGATTCGGAATACTCAACAGGAATACTGCCGTCGACGTTCCAAACAGCTTGCCGGGCACGCCCCCGACACGGCCGCCTTCCCAGGCACCGTTTGTTGCGGGATCGCCCGAACGTGTTTGCGACTGCACCGTGGCGTTACGAATTTTGGGATAGTAAGTCTTCCAGCGGGTGCCGCCGATTTGGTACAAACCCTGGGCGACGTAATACATCGTGTAGGCGTCAAATGGGATGTGTCCGGCCCGCACCGGCATCCTCTGCTCGATATCTTGGCAAACGCGGTCCATGCTACGCTGAATGCGAAAGTCGGTGTACATGCCGTATTCCTGCAGGCATACCGCGCCGCAGGCCGCCATCGCCGTCGTCGTGCCGCCTCCGTTGTAAGTAAACGCTCCGGGACGTGCAGCATCTGGATGGTCGCCGTATTTCTTTCCGTCGGGACCACCCATCGGCTTGTAGTAGTTGCGTACGGCGCTGATTGCCATTTCAATGGTATTCGGTGGAATTTCCAGACCGATGTCGGTCGCGCCGCGTAGCGCTTTGGCCTGCATCACACACAACGACAAATCGTGTCCCCGTTGTTTGCGTTCCGCCCGATAATCCCAACTTCCATCTTCGCACTGAATGTCGATCGTCAGTCTGATCCCCCGGTCGAGCGTTTCGGAAAGTTGCCGGTCATTGGTCAATCCATAAGCCTGCGTCAACACAAACACGGCCAGACCGTGGTTGTACATATCGCGACCCGCATCCGCAGAATTAAGCAAACCGGACGGCTTGGCGTTCTTGACGATGTACTCCAGCGCCAACCGCACATTATCGCCGTATTCGCCCCGGTCCGGCGCGTGACCCGCGGAAAGAAACGCCAGCGCGCCCAACCCAACGAGCCCCAAATCGTTGCTCTGCCAGTTGCCTTGCGCGGTTTGATTGCGAGCCAACCACTCCAGGCCAGCTTCCGCTGCCGCCTCGCTTTCGACGGTGATCTCCCATTCGCCTTGAGAGAGCGCAACGCCAGGAATCAGAGTTGCGGGAATCAGAGTTGACAGTAGACAAATCGCGAGAGCCGAGTGGATTCGAGGCATCACCATCACATCCGTGGTTGGTCGAGTGAGGAATCACTGCCGCAGGCTGGAGGTCGCTAGGTCAAGTCACCGACAAGCCAGACGCAGCTCCGTTTGTTGGTAGGTCGCCTTCTTAGCGTGGAATGTACCTAGCGACATGCAACCGCGTAACCGGATTCGGGTGCAACCACTAGCGGACGTCATCGTAATTAACGCGCGAGCGGCTGTAAACCATCTAACCGACTTTATTAAATTTTTGCCGCTCGCCACGGTAACTAGACATCCCAGGCGGGGCGAAAGACTCGTGGTGACATGTCGAGGGTTGCCAACATGGCGATTTGCTCGCACATTACCGTACCCGCATCATGAGGCGACCGCATGATCTGCTATACGGGACATCATCGGCCGGATTTGGGCCCGTACACCTAGACGGGATAGCGAATTGCCAGAAAACCTGCGTGGCAACCCAGCGTACTAAAATCGACCCAACTTGAAATTCACGAAGCGAGCCCTTCCGGGCTGCGAAAGGTCACTCCTCCGTGACCTTAACATTTTCCGCGCGTGGACCCTTCGGGCCTTGGCCCTCGGTGTACTCAACTTTTTGTCCGATTCGCAACGATTCAAACGGGATTTCTTCAACGGCCGAATGATGAAAAAACACGTCACTATCATCACCCGCAATGAACCCAAACCCTTTGTCCGAAACCAACTTCTTGATCGTACCCTCTGGCATCACTAACACCCTCTTAAAAAAACAAAAAACAAAACTCGTCCGCCAGTTTGAACCGAGTACACCACGACCCGGAAATCAAGCTTGCGAACCATCGTCGAGGAGGCCCGGAAGCAATCGCGGTCCGGGGACAGAATGCGCGTGGGCGGGATCTATCGCAGGAGAGCAAATCGGCGGAGCCGATCAGTCGCAACCCCAAGCTACCTCTATTTAAACCCATATCGTAGGGACGCAATTTACACCGTCAAGCCAGTAATGGCAGCCTTTGCGGGGTGAAAACATCGGGATTTCGGCATTAAGTTCTTCAAATTCGCCAGTTTACCCAGGCAACATCACGCGGCCTCCACTGCAAACCACAGTCTGTCCGGTCATAAAACTGGATTGGTCGCTGAGGAGGAAGCGAATCACGTTGGCGATTTCCTCAGGCCGGCCCAGGCGACCCAGCGGTGTGTTTGCCACGATATGCTGATGAGCCTCAGGGGAAAGTGTGTACGCCATTTCGGTATCGATCAGACCTGGGCAGATACAATTGATACGAATGTTGTGCTTGGCCCAGCCCTGCGCCATGCAACGCGTCATCGCAATAACCGCCGCCTTCGAAGCCGAATAAGGAACTTGATTTTCTCGTTCGCGGAGTGCGGCGATCGACGACATTAAAACAATGCGGCCGAATTCGCGCTCGATCATTTCGTCTTTGACGGCGTAGACCGCGTTGAATGTGCCGTCCAGGTTAACGTCCATTGTCCGTTTCCAAGTTTTCCACGTTACGTCGCTGGCGTGTTCGACGATGCTGATCCCCGCCGAATGCACCAGGATGTCGATGGGTCCGTATTCCTCCCGCGCGCGAGAGACCAATCGCTCGACATCGTCCGGCCGCGAAACGTCGCCCTGCACCGCGACAGCCGTGCCGCCGCCGCGCTGAATGTCGGCCACCGTCTGTTCGGCCCGCTCTCGGTTGGCAACGTAATTGACGACAACGCGTGCTCCTTCGCTGGCAAGACGCAGGGATGCCTCGCGACCGATGCCGCGCGTGCCGCCCGTGATCAGTGCGTTCTTTCCAGAAAACTCAAGTTCTGACATCACTCGGTTGTTCTCCGTGCTCTCTCCATGTGCCTGCCTAAATTCGTACTCACAAGCTATCCGGGCGGAACTTTTTCCGCCACTCCGGCGGCATTACACCCACGTCGGTGTTGTCTTTGTATTGTTTGCGAAGTCGTTCAAGGTCTTCCTTCAGTCTGCCGATCGTCGTCGCGTACTCCGCGTTGCGATATTGATTCCTGGTTTCGTCCGGATCTTTATCTAAGTCGTAAAACTCCCACTCATCAAACTGATAGAAGCGAATCAACTTGTATCGCCCGGTGCGGATGCCGTAATGCCGTGCGACCATATGAACGCTGGGGAATTCATGATAATGATAGTAGATCGCATCACGCCAACCGGCCGGCCGTTTGCCCCTTAACAGCGGGACCAGAGAGGCGCCCTGCATGTCGCCCGGGACCGCCGCACCGGCAATGTCCAGGAACGTCTCAGCATAGTCGAGATTTTGAATCAGTTCGGTGTTGATCGAACCCGGTTTGGTGACGCCCGGCCAGCGGACGATGAATGGCATCTTCAGGGATTCGTCGTACATCCACCGCTTGTCGTACCAGCCGTGATCGCCCAAATAAAAGCCCTGGTCCGAGCAATAGATAACGATCGTGTTCCTATCGAGTCCCGACGTTCTCAAATGATCCATCAACCGGCCGACGCTTTCATCGACACCTTTGATGCAGCGCAGATAGTCTTTCATGTAACGCTGGTACTTCCAGCGGACGAGTTCTCTACCTGCAAGTTTGGCTTCACGAAAGGCCGAGTTCTTCGGCTCGTACGCGGCATCCCACGCCTTGCGCTGAGCGGGCGTGAATTTCTGCATATTGCGGATGCCGGATCGGTCTGTAGCCTTCGGAGCCGGGATCCCAAGCGTCTCGTAAATCGTCAGGTACGGCGTGACGAACAAGTCGTAGCCCAGGTGCATGTGACGGTTGATTTCCATTTCCTGGTAGGGTGCCGGGCTGGCGTTGTCTTTGTAATTATCGAACAACGTCGGCGGCTCCGGTAAATCGCGATCGTCGTACAGCGTCAAATGGCGCAGTGCCGGCATCCAGGTGCGGTGCGGTGCTTTGTGCTGGCACATTAGCATAAACGGTTTTTCGCCCTCACCGTTTTTCTTGAGCCAGCCGATCGCCGCATCGGTGACGATGTCGGTGCAGTAGCCTTCGACCCGCTCGCGGCCGTCGGGCGTCAGGAAATCCGGGTTGTAGTAGTCTCCCTGTCCGGGCAGCACTTCCCAGTGATCGAATCCCTGAGGCTGGCTCTGCAAATGCCACTTGCCAATCATCGCTGTGCGATAGCCGGCTGTCCGCAGCAGTTTGGGAAACGTCTGTTGCGATCCATCAAATCGATTGCCGTTGCGCATGAAGCCGTTAATGTGGCTGTGTTTGCCCGTCTGAATCACCGCGCGACTGGGCCCGCAAATCGAATTGGTGCAAAAGCTGTTCTGAAACAGCATGCCCTCGCGTGCGAGTTGATCGATGTTCGGCGTCGGGTTGACCTCTTTCAAAACTCCACCGTAAGCGCCGATCGCATGTGGCGCGTGGTCGTCTGTGAAGATGAACAAGATATTGGGCCGGTCGACCGCGTCGGCGATCACTGGCAACGAGGTTAATAAGGCAGTGGCTAGCGAAACCTGGATGGCGGCTGCCGTTTTGCCGATGCGCATGGCACTCAAGTCCTGGTTAATCGGAATGCATCGTACTTCGAACAACGATTGTAGTTTGCCGGCAAGTGTTGTGCGAGAAGTCGCGCCCGGCATCAGTGTTTAAAGTGCCGCCGACCGGTAAAGATCATCGGCAAGCCATGAGCGTTGCAGGCGGCGATCACCCCGTCGTCGCCTTTTGAGCCGCCAGGCTGAACGACGGCGGTGACGCCCGCTGCAGCGGCGGTTTCGATCGAATCGGGAAAAGGGAAGAATGCATCGCTGGCCAATACACAGCCGGCCGCACGATCGCCGGCTTTGTTGATCGATATCTCGACTGAATCGACGCGGCTCATCTGGCCGGCGCCGGCACCGCACAAAGCCTGTTCCTTGCACAGGGCGATGGCATTGGATTTCACTTGGCGTACCAATGTCCAGGCAAACCGTAGATCGGCCACCTGTTGGTCGGTCGGTTGTGCATCGGTCACGACCGACCAGCAACTGTAGTCGGCCGGATCGCAATCCGACTGCTGAACCAGCATACCGCCTTCAATGTTGCGGAATTGAATCGCGGCCGCCGTACCGCCGAAATCGCCCGCATCGATCAGCCGCACATTGGACTTCCATTTTGGCTTGGTCGTAAGAACTTCCACCGCGCCGCCGTCGTAGCCCGGCGCGACGATCGCTTCGACAAATTTTCCCGGTTCGGCGAGCAGTTCGGCCGTGGCAACATCGACGACCTGATTAAAACCGAGTACCGATCCGAACGCGCTAACCGGATCGCCTTCAAACGCCTTGCGAGTCGCCTCGACAAGCGATTCCGCCGCCGCCGCACCGCACGGATTGTTGTGTTTCATCACGACCGCGCCGGCCTCAGGAAGCATGCGGACCAGCGCCAACGCGTTGTCGAGGTCCAGTAAGTTGTTGTAGGAAAGTTGCTTGCCGTTGAGTTGGCGGGCGGTGACAAGGTTGCACATAGCCGCGTCGGGCAGACGATAAAGGGCGGCTTGCTGGTGCGGGTTTTCGCCGTACCGCAATTCCGCATGCCGCACCAGGTTTAGATTCAACTGAGCGGGCAAAGCAGCCGTCGCCGCGCCGTCCGAATCCGCGGCACGGGCAAAGTATTCCGTAATCGCCCGGTCGTAGCTCGCCGTCCGTTTAAAAGCGGCCTCGGCCAGACGGCGGCGCAAAACGAGTGTTGTGCTGCCGTCGGTGCGAATCTGCTGGAGCACTTCGTCGTATTGCGACGGCTCAGTGACAACGGTTGTGAATTCATGATTTTTCGCCGCCGCACGGATCATCGTCGGGCCACCGATGTCGATGTTTTCAATTGCTTCCTCATCCGTGACGTCCGGCCGCGCAACGGTTT
>JAYGDO010000475.1:0-19648 GCA_046582885.1 Pirellulales bacterium
TGACACAGAAACCTGAAGGTCCTCCGTGATCCCGTAGCCGAGCATGGGCCTGAGCATGGCCGCCTGTTCGCTCCCCGCAATGCGGTCCATCGCGGCCACATCCAGACTCCAGCCGCCTTTCCCCAGGGTCGGCGTGGCGAACCCGAAGATCGGGCCGTGACCGGACGCAAATACGCTGGCGGGCAGGATCGAGGGAACAAGAAGGAGCACACAGCGTGTCACGAATCGACGTTTCACCCTCATTGGTCCAGGTGCTCTGCTTGTGGCTACCATGTGGTGTCCACTCGGTCTATCAGCTCAGTCAGCAGGCCATCGTGACGAAAAATCCGCAGTTGCTGCTGTGACTGTTTCTGGTTACATCGGCAGCCGCGAGGTGTCGGATTGGATGGCCGAACTGTTGGTGCAAACAAAACTCGCCACCAGCATTCGAGCGTCGGCCGCCACCGGTTTGGCGCGCAATCGGGCCGGTGAACAGCGGTTGTTAGAACTGGTCGAGGCCAAGAAGTTGCCCGCTGATTTAAATTTCACCGTCGCCAATATTCTGTACGGATCGCGCGACGAGAAAACCCGCGACCGCGTCGCCAAGCACCTTGAATTGCCGGCGACCGCACAAGGAAAACCGCTGCCTCCTGTTTCAAAATTGGTCTCGATGAACGGCACGGCCGACAAAGGCCATCAGGTGTTTCTGATGAAGGGTACGTGCATTAAATGTCACAAAGTCCGCGGCGAAGGGAAGGAGGTCGGGCCGGACCTCTCGGAAATCGGCAGCAAACTCTCAAAAGAAGCGATGTATGTCGCCATTCTCAATCCGAACGCCGGAATTAGCCACAACTACGAGACTTACGAAGTCGTGACGCTCGAAGGGCAAATCGCGACAGGTGTTTTGGTCAGCCAATCGGATGAAGAAGTCAAATTAAAGAATGCGGAAGGCATCGAATTAACGTTTCCGGCAGGCGAAGTCGACGAATTGAACAAGCTCAAAGTTTCGATCATGCCCGCGGATTTGCAGAAGAATCTTACGGTCGAGGAGCTGACTAATCTGGTCGCATACTTAACGACCTTAAAGAAGAAACAGTAGGGAGTTTTTCGGGCGGGGCCATCGTCTGTAATGACAAGGCCTCCGACGGTCGGCAGGCGTAATGGCCCGGTAGAGCTACCTTCCCCTTCACACCACCGAACAAAAAACTGTCGTGCCGCACAACGAGCAAGCCGCCGCCGTCGTTCCCATTGTAGATCTGAAAGCGCAATTAGCGCCGTTGCGGGATGAGCTTTTCGCAGCAATCCGGCAGGTTGTCGATTCCGGTTACTTTATTCTCGGTCCCGAAGTCGAAGCGCTGGAAAGCGTGATTGCCGACAATTGCCTGTGCGGACATGCGATCGGCGTTTCTTCGGGGACCGACGCGCTGCTGATGGCGTTGATGGCCATTGGTGTTGGGCCGGGCGACGAAATCGTCACCACGCCGTTTTCGTTTTTCTCAACCGCCGGCAGTATCGCCAGGCTCGGCGCGAGGCCGATTTTTGTTGATGTCGAGCCAGATACGTTTAATATCGACCCGGACCGGATCGAGGCGGCGGTTACGTCAAAGACCAAAGCGATTCTGCCCGTACACCTATTCGGTCAAGTCGCTGAAATGGAACCGATACTCGACATCGCCGACCGGCATGGTCTGCGCGTCATCGAGGACGCGGCCCAGGCGCTCGGCGCAGAATACCAAGGCCGCCGCGCCGGTAGTTTTGGTGACATCGCGTGCCTTAGTTTCTTTCCGACAAAAAACGTCGGCGCCATGGGCGATGCCGGCGCGGTCGTAACGGACGATTTTCAACTCGCCGAGCGGCTGCGAATGCTCCGTAATCACGGTTTCGGGAAGAAATATCAAGCACAAGTGCTCGGCGGCAACTTTCGACTGGATGCTATTCAAGCGGCGGTGCTGCGGGTGAAGATGAGATATCTTGACGTCTGGAACGAATCCCGCCGTGCGAATGCAGCGCAATACGCGCAGTTGTTCGACGAATTTGGAATTGCTTCCGACCAAGTTAAGTTGCCGTGTGAGGCAGATACCCGCAGGCACATCTTCCATCAATTCGTGGTGCGGGTCGGGAAAGATCGCCGTGAAGAATTGCAGAGGTTTTTGGCGGAACGATCGATTGGTAGTGAGATTTACTATCCGCTATCGCTGCACCTGCAAGAATGCTTCACGCATCTCGGCTATCAAGCCGGCGACTTCCCAGCGAGCGAAAGGGCGACAGCCGAAGTGCTGGCGTTACCAATTTATGCCGAACTGACTGCAGACCAGCAGCGGCACGTTGTGCAGGCGGTCGCTGATTTCGTCTAACTTGCGGTCTTTGTGTCTGCACGGTGTGCGAATTTTTGTAAACGGCTGCCGCGGCGAAACGGACACGCTGGTAAAAATGGAGGGCCGCGTCGCGGGCGACCCTCTTTACATACGCGAGTGATCGCTGCTGATGGATTTGAAGATTCTGTTCCAAACATCCTTCGTTGTGTTCTCGCGCAACAACGCATGTTGAATGGATTCAACCCGAAAACTGCAACGTACGTAGACCGACTAGCAGGACAGCCGCCAACGCCGTGGCGGCCGCGGCCGCTCCGTAACAGCCCACCGCCAGCAGACTGCCGAATCGCTTCAATCCGAGATCCGCGACGGCATACCGAAAGCGGTGCGCCCAATGAAAAAGCGGTAGTGAAATGGCCACGAACAGGTAAATTTTGACCAACGGGTTGGTCACGACCAAACCGCGCAGGCTTTCGGCCGTGGTCCAACCGAGCGGCACGGCAATTCCTGTCAGGATCATCGTGACGGGAATAAAAAATGCGGCCACCACGCCACCGGCGGAGAAAAGCGACCAGAAAATAGGTTCATTTGATTTGGCCATCTGCCTTAACTCAACGCATACCAAGCGATTAGTATTGATACGATTAACCACGCCACGTAATTCGATCCGGCGATTAAGATCGGACTCACGCGATCTTCGCCGCGCCACACGACCACCGCCTTTGGCGTCAAATTAAACCACGTAATGGTGTGGTACAAGACCATGGGCACGGCAGCAATGTGAAGGGCGACGCTGAGTGGGTGCCGGACCAACGCTGCAAACGCATTTTCGTCACCCGCACTGGCGACCAGCACTAGCAGATAGAAAGCATATCCACCGACAAACACACACGTCAGTTCGCGGACCATAAACCAAAAATACGATTTCTTTTTCAGCCACCAGTCCGCGGGGATGGACCGAACATACTCTTTTGTTTTTTTTACTGCTGTATCGTTGGGCATCGATTCGTCCTCTCTGTAAAGTAGTCGTCACGCGAAGCGTGAGGGCTACTTTCCTCCCTTCTTTCCCCAGGGCACGAGCACGGATCGAAACCAATCCTTGGTGGCGGCGACTTTCGCTTGCTGGATCGCGCCAGCCGGATCGACGTTTTTCGGGCAGACGCGTGTGCAATCGCCCACCAATGTACACTCCCAGATTCCTTCGTGACTAAAGATCACTTCTGCGCGCTCATCCGCCGCTCCATCGCGCGAATCGAGGTTGTAACGCTGAGCCAGCGCGATTGCCGCCGGGCCGATAAACTCCGAGTGCTGGCCGTAAACCGGGCATGCCGAGTAACAGAGCATGCAATTAATACACATACTGAATTGCTTATAATGCGCCAGCTCGGCGGGCGTCTGGCGATATTCGCCCTCGGATACCGGCTTTTCCTCCTTCGGCACAAGCCAGGCTTTGACCTCGCCCAACTTGTCGAGAAAATCTTCCATGTTGATGATCAAGTCGCGAATGACTGGAAAGTAATTCAGCGGCTCGACACGAATGGTGTTTGGATAATAGTCGCGCAGGAACGCCGCGCAGGTCAGCTTTGGCTCGCCATTGACCATCATGCCGCAACTGCCGCAGACTCCCATGCGGCAAGACCAACGATAGGAAAGCGAGCCGTCAATTTCGTCTTTGATGTAATTGATCGCATCCAGTACGACCCAATCTTTGTGGTAGGGAACGTTGTACGTTTGGAAGCTGGGCTCGTCTTCTTCGTCGGGCCGGTAGCGAAAAACTTCCAACGCGATTGTCGATCCGTTCTGACTTACTTCACTTGCTGCCATAAACTCGCTCCCCTGGGGGCCAACGCGTGATGACGACGTCCTGATAGTCAATCCGCGGGTCGCCTTCGGTTTGGAAGGCCAACGAATGTTTCAAAAACTGCTCGTCGTTGCGCTGCGGGTAGTCGGTGCGTTGGTGCGATCCTCGCGATTCGGTCCGCGCCAGGGCGCTATGGACCAGCGCCTCGGCGACGTCCAGCATGTAACGTAGCTCCAATGCGGCCGTCAGTTCGGTGTTGAACGTCAAGCTATGATCGGTCAGCTCAACGTGCTGATAGCGTTGTTTCAGCTCGCGGATTTTGTCGCACGACTGGCGCAGCGTATCGCCGCCGCGATAGATGCCGGCGCCGCTTTCCAACGTTTGGGTCATCTCCGTGCGGAGGCCGGCGATGGTCTCGCCGCCAGCGCCCGGCTGGAATAATTGTTCGCGAATCCGCCGCTGTTCGTGCTCGGCTTGGGCCACGAGCTGCTGGGCCGCAATGTCGCCAGCCTCATCGGCAAAACGGACCGCGGCCCGCGCGGCCCGCGCGCCAAAGACCAACAGTTCAGTCAGCGAGTTGGAGCCGAGACGATTTGCCCCGTTGATGCTAACGCAGGCGCATTCGCCGGCGGCAAACAATCCGGGCAGTGTCGTTTCACCTTCGATGTTGGTGCTCACGCCGCCCATTACGTAATGGATCACGGGCCGCACTGGGATCAACTCGTACACCGGATCGATGCCCACGTAGTTGCGGCACAGTTCGCGAACGAACGGGATTTTTTTGTCGATCTTCTTCTGGCCCATGTGACGAACGTCCAAGTGGACGTAGTGGCCATAGGATCCTTCGAGCGTCCCACCTTTTTGCCGTTCTTGTTCAAAGGCCTGCGAAAGGCGATCGCGCGGCCCCAATTCCATGGTCCGCTTCTGTGGATGCTTCGGGTCGTTGACGTCCAGCGGCTCGCCGAGGTCGTAGTCTTGCAGAAAGCGGTAGCCGTCCTTGTTGACCAGGATGCCGCCCTCGCCGCGCGACGCTTCGGTGATCAAAATCCCTGTTCCCGGTAGTCCGGTGGGGTGGTACTGTACGAATTCCATGTCTTTCAGCGGCACACCGGCTTGGTAGGCCAGCGCCATGCCGTCGCCCGTCTTGACCGCGGCGTTGGTTGTGAACGGAAATATCCGCCCAGCGCCGCCCGTGCAGAGGATCGTACCTTTGCCGGCGATCGCGCGAATCTGGCCGGTCCGCAGCTCCAACGCCGCCACACCCTGGCAACGCCCATCGTGGACGAGCAGCTTGGTCGCGAACCATTCGTCATAGCGGGTGATGTTGTTGTACTTTAGCGCCGTTTGGAACAGCGAGTGCAACATGTGGAAGCCGGTCTTGTCGGCCGCGAACCAGGTCCGCTCAATTTTCATGCCGCCGAACGGCCGCACCGCCACCGAGCCATCCGATTCACGGCTCCACGGGCAGCCCCAATGTTCCAGTTGGATCATCTCCGCCGGCGCTTCGTTGACGAATGCTTCGACGGCGTCCTGATCCGCAAGCCAGTCGGCGCCAGAGATAGTGTCGTAGATATGATCGTCGAGGCTGTCGTTTGGTTTGATGACGGCTGCGGCTCCGCCTTCGGCCGAGACAGTGTGCGAGCGCATGGGATAGAGCTTCGAGACGACGCCGACGCTCAGACTTGGATTCTCTTCACCAATTGCAATCGCAGCGCGCAAACCAGCGCCACCACCACCCACGATCAAAATATCGTGGCTCAACAGTTCCATCAAAGAGGCTTCCTCTCGTCGCCGCAACTCGTTTGGGAAAAACAGGATTGTGGCGTTTGTCTGTTTGCATTGCAAGTGGTCTAATTGGGCAGATCGATCAGCGACGAGAAAACGACGTCAACCTCATGCGGCGGCTAAATCGAGCAGCTTGAGTTCGTCTTTGTCCGTCGGCGGCGCGGTGAGAATTCGAGTGCCGTTTTCGGTTATCGCAACGGTGTGTTCAAAATGGGCGCTCGGCTTGCGGTCCGCAGTGTACATCGTCCAGTGATCCGAATCGGCCGCCACATTTTTGGTTCCTAAATTGACCATTGGTTCGATCGCGATGACGATGCCGGGGTCGAGCAGAAAGTCATCTTTAGCTTTCATTTTCTTGCTGAAATAGTTGGGTACCTGTGGTGGTTCGTGCATCTGTTGGCCGATACCGTGACCGACAAAATTTTCGACGGTCGCAAAACCCGCATCTCGGACGTATTGATCCATCTCACCAGCCACTTCGCTCCAGCGATCCTTTTGCGGAATCAATTCGATCGACAACTCGAGCACGGCTAAAGTGACGTCAAGGAGTCGTTGGATTTCCGGATCGAGCTGACCGATCGGCAGCGTAACCGCAGAGTCACCGCACCAGCCTCCGATGCGGCAGCCGGTATCGACGCTGAGAATATCGCCCTCGACCAACTCGCGGTTGCTCGGTATGCCGTGGACGACCTGCTCGTTAATTGACATGCATGTGACGCCCGGGAAAGGAGGCTTACCCGCCGAACTGTTTGGATAATTCAAAAAGAGCGGCTCGCCACCAAGTTCTCGATAAAATGATTTGACTTTTTCGTCGATCTCACCGGTCGTCACGCCGGGCTTGGCCATTTTGCGCGCGATCTGCAGCGCCTTCCAAACGGCGAGCCCCGGGGGCCGCATCCTATTGATTTCGCGGGGCGACCGCAGATTCAGAGAAGTGCGATCTGATGAACTGATTCGTTGCCTGAGTCTCTGCACGTCTCGCCCGCTTAAGAAAGTTGCCTGCCCTGTCCACCGCGCTGATCGCTAGTTAACGCCGCCCTTGATTCTCTCGGTTACCTCGGCGACTGTTCCCGAACCCTCAATAGTACGCAAAATTTGTTTGAGTTGGTAGTATTCCAGTAGTGGTGCGGTCTGGTTTCGGTAAACTTCAAGCCGTTGGCGGATGACGTCGGGCTGATCGTCCTTGCGGCCGCGATCCAGCAGCCGACGTTCGAGTTCGCCTTCATCGACCGTCAACTCTAGGACAACATCTAATGGAGTGCCGCGTGCGGCCAACATCGAATCGAGCGATTCGGCCTGCGCAATCGTCCGTGGGAAACCGTCGAACAGCGCTCCGGAATGGCAATCGTCATCTTGCAAACGCTGGCGAATGATCTCGACAACAACCTCATCAGGAACCAGTTCACCGAGATCCATATATTTTTTGGCGGCCAGTCCGATTTCAGTTTGGTCGGCGATGGCCTGCCGCAACATGTCGCCGGTGGAAAGATGCGCAATCGAAAAGTGATTGACCAGCCACTCGGCTTGAGTCCCTTTTCCAGCGCCCGGTGGTCCAATGAAAACCAACCACATGCTAGTTCTCGGTCAGTGGGTAGTGGGGTCACGGGCTGACTGCTGGCCACACACCACTAGCTTCGTTCCAAAAGTCCCTTATAGTTGCGCATCACCAGATGGCTATCGATTTTTTGGACCAAATCGAATGCCACACTTACGGCAATCAGCAAACCGGTGCCGCCGTAAAAACTGGCGACCATAAAGTCCACATCCATTGCGCCCGAAATAATGGTAGGAATAATCGCCACCAGAGCCAAAAAACCGGCGCCGACATAGGTGATGCGAACCATCACCTTTTCCAAATAGTCCGCAGTTCTCTTTCCGGGTCGATAGCCCGGAATAAATGTGCCAAAGTTCTTCAGGTTCTCGGCCATTTCTTTTGGATTAAACGTAATGGCGGTCCAGAAATAACAGAAGAAGTAAATCAAGCCGACGTAGACGACGTTGTAGGTGAAAGACGTTCCTCGCTGGAACATGGAATCGAGATCCGTTAAGAAACCCACATCAAACCTCTTGGAGAGAAAACCGAAGATGATCATCGGTACCATCAACAAACTGCTGGCGAAAATAATTGGCATGACGCCCGCCTGATTGACCCTGAGCGGCAGGTACTGCCGAGTTCCGCCGTAGACACGTCGTCCGCGCACGTGTTTGGCGCTTTGGGTGGGAATGCGGCGCTGACCCTGCGTGATATAGACCACGCCCACCACGACCGCCACGAATATTCCCGCTAACAGAAGAATATGTTCGACACCCAGTTTACCAGGCGCGCCGCCAAGGACGGGCTCGGTCTGTCCGATCAACTTGAAACCGGCTCCCGGCATGCCCGCGAGGATACCTGCCATAATTAACAGACTTATGCCATTTCCGATGCCGTATTCGTCGATCTGTTCACCGAGCCACATCAAGAACACCGTACCGGCTGTCATGGTCATCACGGCAGCGAATTGCCACATGAAATTGGAAAACATGCTGCTTTCCATAGACGCCCAAACGGTCTCGTTGATCAGCTTACCGGCGGCCTCCTTCCTGGTATCCGCTTGTTGAGTGACTCCCACCAGATATCGCAAATACATGTAACTCTGGAGAAGACAAAGCACAACTGTGAGGTAACGTGTGTACTCGTTGATTTTCTTTTGGCCACTCTCACCTTCCTTCTTCAACTCTTCGAGCGGCTTCCAGACGCTTCCCAACAGTTGCAAAATAATCGAAGCCGAAATGTAGGGCATAATGCCCAAACCAAAAATCGTCGCTTGGCTCAAGTTGCTCGCGCTGAACACAGCCACCTGGTTCAACACGTCGGCAAAGCCACCGGAGGAAAAATGGTTGGCCATTTGTTCCGCGTTGACAATAGGCAGCGGAATCTGCCAGCCAACGCGGTAGATCGCCAAGAACAATAGCGTCAAGAAAATCTTTTGACGCAGTTCTGGAATCGTGAAGACGACGCGTATCTTTTCCCACATGCTACTTTTCGTCCTTTGGGGATGCTATCACCGTCCTTAGTGATTTGGGCGAAAGCGGTCTTTCCTGGCGCAGCGGCTAATCGATATTCCTCGCTGACTCGTCAATATCCGACATTCCTTGGTCATTGTGTAACTCGTCATTTGTCATTTACCCGTGCCTTGTTTATTTTTTGGCACGGGCTTCTTGCCGGGCAAGATTGTTATGCTGCCGCCGGCTTTCTTGATCTTTTCCGTGGCCGCCGAGCTGAACCTGTGGGCCGAAATGTTCAGTTTTTTGGTGATATCCCCGTTGCCTAAAACTTTGAATACATCAAAGTTAGGCCCAATCAACTGCTTTTTCCTGGCGGTGGCGGGCGTAACTTCGTCGCCGTCGTTGAATTTCTCTTCAAGCTGTTCGACGTTTACGATGGCGACGGTTAGTGCCCAGCGATTGTTGAATCCGCGCTTGGGCACGCGACGGACCAGCGGCATCGTGCCGCCTTGAAAGGTCACTTTGCGCGAGAATCCAGCGCGCGAACCCTGTCCCTTTTCGTCACGTCCGGACGTTTTGCCGTGGCCGGAGCCAGATCCGCGACCGATGCGCTTGCGTTTCCGGTGCTTTTTTATTCCGCGATGGACGTCGTCGAGATTCATACCAGTGATACTCCGCGGAGCCGTTCCACGTCACCTTGTGACCGCAATTCTTCCAGCGCGGCGACGGTTGTTTTGACTAAAGTCACAGGATTGTTGGAACCAAAACTCTTAGTGAGGATGTCGTTAATGCCGGCCGCTTCGCAAACGGCTCGAACCGCGGCGCCGGCAATCACGCCCGTGCCGGGACGGGCAGGAATCAGGATGACGTGACCTGCGCCGAATTGTCCTTTGATCGTGTGCGGGATCGTCGTGCCATTCAGCGCGATTTCGATTTGATTTCTCGTGCCGGCTTTAACCGCCTTTTCGACGGCTAGCGGGACCTCGTTCGCCTTACCATAGCCCCAGCCGATTTTGCCCTGGCCGTTGCCCACGACGACCATGGCGGCGAAACTAAATCGACGGCCACCTTTGACCACCGCGGAGCATCGTTTGATCTTCACAACGCGCTCAACGGTTTCACCGCCTTGATAATCTACAGCATCTGTCGTCACGATAATTGAACTCCGTAATATTTTGTTATTTAACCGCTTCCGTCAGGCGGCAGTTAAACTTGGTGTCCTAAAACTCCAAACCCCCTTCGCGGGCAGCATCCGCCAGCGCGGCCACGCGACCGTGATATTTGGCGTGCCCCCGGTCCAGCGCGGCCTGCGAGATGCCGGCTGCCTTGGCTCGCTCGGCAATCGCTTTACCAACCGCGGTCGCCGCCGTCTTGTTGCCGCCGTAACCCACTTCGCCTTTCAATTCGCTTTCCGCCGTGCTGGCAGCGGCAAGCGTTTTGCCCCCGAGGTCGTCGATCAACTGTGCGTAAATATGCTTGTGACTGCGAAAAACACTCAGCCGTGGCCGATCCGCGGTCCCGCGGATCGCTTTTCGTACTCGCCAACGCCGCCGCTGCTTTTGTTTTTGGATTGCCCGTTCGTGATTCATGGTGAGTTCCCGTTATGCTCCAACCGCCTTGCCGGCCTTACGTCGGACGTGTTCGCCTTCGTAGCGGATACCCTTGCCTTTGTACGGTTCTGGTTTGCGAACGGCCCGCACTTCGGCCGCAAACTGACCAACTTGTTGTTTATCGGGTCCCTTTACGACAACGTGCGTTTGATCGGGGCAGGAGACGTCTAGCCCCGCAGGAATCTGTTTGTGAACTTCGTTGGCAAATCCAACCCGCAACTGCAATTGGTTGTCTTCAATTGCGGCGAGGTAGCCAACGCCAACAACTTCCAATCGTTTTTCGTATCCCTGCGTGACGCCGTTGACCATATTCTGAATTAGGGCGCGCGTCATGCCATGAAAAGCGCGTGACGAGCGGTCGTCGTCGTGGCGCGTCACGACAAGCGTTTTGGATTCATCGTCCATCGCGACCTGCACTTCAGGGCGATGCGCAATCTGCAGCTTGCCAAGCGGCCCTTCGATCGAAATCTCATTCCCGCTAATCCCAACATTGACACCGCCGGGTATTACAACAGGTTTTTTTCCAATACGTGACATGGTCGTATGCCTTCCGACTCGTTTACCAAACCTCGCACAACACTTCACCGCCAAGGTTCCGCTGTCGCGCTTCGCGATCCGAAATCACGCCCCGGCTGGTGCTGATGATGGAGATACCCAGTCCGTTCAGAATGGGCTTCAGGCTGTTTGCTTTGTTGTAAATGCGACGTCCAGGTTTGCTAATGCGACGGATTTTGCGAATTACTCGTTCCCCGTTGGGACCGTATTTCAATTCGATGCGTAGTTCGGGAAACTTGGTTTCGTCGGATTCGCTCCAGTCCCAAATGTAACCCTCGCGTTTGAGCACTTCGGCCAGGCCTCGCTTAACTTTCGATGTCGGCATGTTGACGTGCGGCCGCTCGATGCGCACGGCATTGCGAATGCGGGTTAACATATCGGCGATTGGGTCAGTCATCATGGGCTTTGCTACCTCCGCTGGCTTTTACCAGCTCGCCTTCTTTACACCGGGAATCAGGCCTTCGTCCGCCAAATTGCGGAAACAAATCCGACAGATTCCAAATTTTCGGTACACAGCACGCGGGCGTCCGCACAATTTGCAGCGGGACTCGCGCCGCGACGAATACTTAGGCGATGTTTCTGATCTCAGCGCCTTGGCTATTTTGGATTTACTTGCCATTCAATCCGTTTTCCATCCTTTTCTACGGGGCTTGTGTTAACCCGGGTCGTCTCTCGGTGTTATGCAAACAAACTAAGCTACGCCGCCACCTCATTGGTTCTCAGGGGCATGCCGAATTCGAGCAACAGTATCCGGGCTTCGTCGTCGCTGTCGGTATTGGTCACGATCGTGACGTTCATGCCCTGGGTATGTGTGAATTTATCGGGGTTGATTTCCGGAAAAACCAACTGTTCGCTGAGGCCTAAACTGTAATTGCCCCGTCCGTCAAACGCTTTGGGGTTGAGACCGCGAAAGTCGCGAACTCGAGGTAGCGCCAGCGAGATCAGCCGATCCAAAAATTCGTACATGCGGCCGCCCCGCAAGGTGACCTTGCAGCCGATCGCCATGTCTTCACGCAGCCGAAAGCCGGCCACGGCCTTTCGTGATCGGCAAATCGCGGGCTTTTGGCCGGTAATTTGTGTCAGCGCGTCCACCGCCTGGTCCATATTTTTCTTTTCGGCGACCGCGCTGCCGACACCCATGCCGACCACGATTTTTTCGATCCGCGGCAGCGCCAAACGATTTTTGCGGCCGACCGCTTCGGCGAGCTTTGGCAAAATTTCGGTTTCGTATTTTTCCAGTAGTCGTGGTGCCATGATTTTGATGCTGTTGTCGGCAGGGTTGGGCCAATGCTCAGCCTCTGTGCTCCGGTGGTTGTCTCGGCGGGAACCACATCCCCCCGTTGTGATTGATTTTTTTGTTAGGCTGTTCGCTCCATAACCTTACGTGCGCGTTGCCAGTTTTTTGCGGGACTCCTTGGGTGGCGAAATCTCGCCCATCGATGCGCCGCTTTTTTTCGAATAGCGCTCTTTGGAACCGTCCACTAGGATTCGTACGCCCACTCTTGTTGGTTTACCGGTCGACGGATCAATTAACTGCACGTTCGACGCATTCACAGGCATTTCCTTCGACAGCTGACCCCCACGAGGGTTGCGCTGACTGCGGCGGACGTGTTTCTTCACCTGATTAACGCCTTCGATAATGACTTTGTTCTTGTCGCCGAGCACCTTCAACACCTTGCCCCGCGTGCCGCGGTCGTTGCCGTAGATAACTTCAACGACATCATCAATTTTTATCAACATCACACCACCTCATTGGCGAGGCTTACAATTTTCATAAAGCGCCGTTCGCGAAGTTCGCGAGCCACCGCGCCAAAAATTCGCGTACCGCGGGGATTCCGGTCCGTATCGACGATGACCGCTGCGTTACTATCAAAACGGACATAGCTGCCGTCGGTGCGGCGCGTCGGCGATTTACAGCGGACGATCACGGCGCGGACGATCGTCTTTTTCTTGACTTCGCTACCCGGTATTACGCTCTTGACGCTGCAGACAATGACATCGCCCAAACCGGCGGTGCGCCGTTTGCTGCCGCCAAGTACTTTGATGCACATCAACTCCTTGGCGCCGGTATTGTCGGCTACGGCAAGTCGCGTTTGCATCTGGATCATCTCGGTACACCTCAATCAAAACCGCAGCTTAAGTTGTAGATTTCAGTCGCCAACTAAATTCTGGCGAATTCAGCTACGGGTTGGTCATTCGTTTTTTTCAGGTTCGGGCGTTTCGCCGGTCGCTTCTTCCGGTTTGCTGGCGGCCCGCAGCGCAGCTAGGTCGACTGCACGGCTCGCCTGGACAACGCGTACGAGTTCCCATCGTTTCGACTTCGAACGGGGCCGGCATTCGACAATCTCCACGGTGTCACCCATCTTGGAGTCGTTGTTTTCGTCGTGTACGTGGCAAATCGTTCGCCGCCTCACATACTTTTTGTATTTAGGATGCTTCACCAAGCGCGCCACTTCGACGCGGCGTGTCTTGACTGCACGATCGCTGGTGACGACACCTACGGCAACGGTTTTTGGCATGGTTCTGTTTCCTGTAGGCTTTACGTGGTGCCGGCCGCCGCCGTTGCGGACTGGCGCTCGCGCTGGATCGTCTTAATGCGGGCGATCGTACGCCGACTTTTCTTCAATTCGGTGGGCGCGTCGAGCCGCTCTGTTTGCGCCTGGATACGCAAGCGAAACAGGTTCTCGCACGTCTCCCCGAGCGTCAGCGCGAGCTGCTCGTCACTCATTTCTCGTAATTCGGTTGCTTTCATGGACTGCGTACCTAGTACGGCGTTCTACTACTTACCTACATAATGCGTCGTTTTATGAGACGAACACGGACGGGCATCTTATGCGCCAAGCGTGCAAAGCACACTTTGGCGGCATCTTCCGGCGTGCCGCCAATCTCGTACAAGATCGTGCCCGGCCTGACGACCGCGGCCCAATAGTCCGGTTCGCCCTTCCCTTTTCCCATTCGAGTTTCCAGCGGAATCGATGTAATTGGTTTGTGCGGAAAAATTCGGATGTACAACCGCCCTTCCTGACGGAGGTATTGCGAGGCGGCAATACGTCCCGCTTCGATGGTGGCGGCACTGATCCAACCACCCTCCATTGCCTGCAAGCCGAAATCACCAAAGACGACTTTGTTACCGCGCGAGGCGTTACCTTTTATACGTCTTCTTTGGCTTTTTCGATGCTTGACCCTCTTCGGCATCATCGCCATTTTCAACACCCTCGTACATGCCGTTGTTAATCCAAACTTGGATGCCAATATGGCCCTGCGCCGTCTTGGCCTCCGTAAATCCATAGTCGATTTTCGCTCGCAACGTGGACAGCGGGATCGACCCAGATATTTGTTTTTCGCGTCGAGCCATCTCCGCTCCGCCGAGGCGGCCGGCCAACTGGATTTTGATCCCCTTGGCGCCCGCTTCCATGGTTTGCTCCATCGAGCGCTTCATGGTCCGACGGAAGCTTGACCGCTTTTGCAACTGTTCGGCGATGTCCTCGGCGACCAGTTGGGCGTAAAGTTCCGCGCGGCCGATTTCCTCGATCTTGATATTCACCCGCCGGCCGATCAAATCCTGCACTTCGCCCTGGAGCCGTTCGACTTCCTGGCCCTTGCGGCCAATGATGATGCCGGGCCGGGCGGTGTGCAGGATAACCTTGACTTCGTCCCGCGTGCGTTCGATTTCAACCTTGGGAATACCCGCGTGTCGGTACTTTGTTTTGACGAACTTGCGCAACTTGTGATCCTCGACCAGCAACTCTGCAAAGTCCTGCTTCGAGGCGTACCAGCGGCTTTTCCAGCCTTCCATAATGCCGGTGCGAAATCCAGTTGGATTAACTTTTTGACCCATCGTCTTATTCCAATTCGATTCGAATGTGCGATGTCCGCTTTTTAATCACGTGTGCCATGCCGCGAGCACGTGGCCTGATTCGCTTGAACATGGGGCCGCCGTCCACACGAGCATCGACGACCCGCAGTTTCTGGATATTGCGGGCCCGCCGGTCCTCGGCATTGGCCAACGCGCTTTTGATCACCTTTTCCAGCAATCGCGCACCGCGTTGTGGCTGAAATCGCAAGATGTCGAGCGCTTTGTCAGCCAGTTCGCCGCGAATCATGTCGGCCAACGGCCGCACTTTTCGAGCGCTAATGCGAGCGTATCGATGACTTGCTTGGTAACCCATGTCGATTAAATCCTAAATCCCAATGCCGAAATATCCAATTCCGCAATCCGAATTTCGTAATTGTCTATCTTTTTCCCTTGCCGCCGTGGCCGCGAAACGTTCTCGTCGGCGAAAATTCACCCAATTTGTGGCCGACCATGTCTTCGGTCACAAAAACCTTGATGTGGTTCTTGCCGTTGTGCACCATGAACGTGTACCCCACAAACTCGGGCACGATCGTGCACGCGCGAGCCCACGTCTTGATCGGCTCTTTCCTCCCGGTCATCGTTTGCTTTTCGACTTTGGCGAAGAGCTTCGGATCGACGAACGGCCCTTTCTTTAGTGATCTTCCCATTAACCCGATTCCCAAACCCGATTCCCAAGTCTCAATGGACAATACCCAATTTGCCGATACCGACCGGCCGTGGGGATTCGACCATTGCGACGGTTATTATTTCAAGTGTAATTGTCCGTATCGTTTTGTCCTTCGTCGCCGCACAATCGACTTGTTTGAGGCCTTGCGCCGCTTGCGTGTAGGCCCCCCTTTGGTCGGTTTTCCCGTCGGGCTGACCGGATGCCGACCGCCTTTGGTGCGGCCCTCGCCGCCCCCGTGCGGATGATCGACCGGATTCATCGCAGTACCGCGGACGTGCGGCCGACGGCCCAGCCAACGTTTGCGCCCCGCCTTGCCCAATACAATGCCCATGTGGTCGGAATTACCGATCGAGCCAATCGTAGCGCGGCAACCGCTCGGAACACGACGCACCTCGCCACTGGGCAAGGTGATCTGCGCCCAGTCGGCTTCTCGAGCGGCCAACACCGCGCCGGTTCCCGCGCTGCGGCACATTACGCCACCACGACCCGGTTGCAACTCGATGTTGTGGATGCTCATGCCCAACGGAATGCTCTTCAAAGGCAGGCAATTGCCGACCGACGGTGGTACCTCCGCGCCGCTCTCCACGTGCTTGCCGACTTCCAGCCCATCAGGAGCCAAGATGTATCGTTTCTCGCCGTCCGTGTAGTGCAATAGCGCGATCCGAGCGGACCGATTCGGGTCGTATTGAATCGCATGCACTTTCGCCGAAACTCCGTCCTTGTTGCGCCTAAAATCAATCAGCCGGTACCGCTGCTTGTGGCCGCCACCGCGATGCCGCGAGGTGATCTTGCCTTGGTTATTTCGCCCACCCTTCTTCTTCTTTGCGCGGAGTAGTTTTTTGGGCGGCGCAACGTTTGGCGTTAGCTCAGCGAAGTCACTGACGGTCGCGCCACGGCGACCCGGCGTAGTCGGTTTGTATTTTCGAATGCCCATGAATCAGTAGTTCTTTAAGTTTCTCCCGCTTTTACACCGAGCCAACCTTGTTGGCGGGCGTTCAGCGTCTAGAAGAAGTCGATGCGATATTCCGGGTCGAGTTTGACGACGGCTTTCTTCCAATCTTTTGTGTATCCGTATCGGAACCGTGTGCGGCGCGGTTTGCCACGTCGGTTAGCGGTTCGCACGTTAACGACCTTGACGTCAAACAACTCTTCGATGGCCCGTTTAATGTCTTCCTTCGATGCCAACCGGTTGACCTCGAATGCGTAGGCGTTGTACCGCGTGCTGCGATGCATACCCTTCTCAGTGACCAGCGGGCGCAAAATGATTTGGTGCGGCTCGAGCCGTATGTTCGTCTGGGTGCCAGACGTGTTCTGCTTGAGGGGTTTTCCTTGCGTTTTTGGCATCGTTCTGGGCTCCGTCGCTGACTAGCTTGCCGTCTTACCGGCTGCTCGTCGCTTGACGGCATCAATGGCCGCTTTGGTCATTAAAAGTTTTCTGGGCTGCAGGACGCTCAGCGCGTTTAAGTCGGACACCGGCGACACGTTGACGCCCATAATGTTGCGAGCGCTCTTGTAAACGTTTGTGTCGTGTGCGTCGGTCGTAACCAACACGGTTGTCCCGTCGCATGCCAACGCTTTGAGGATCGCGGCCATGTCGCGCGTCTTCGGTTCGTCAAACGCAAGTTCGTCGACCAGCACAACCTGGTCGTCGCGTATCTTGGACGCGATGGCCATCCGCGTTGCTATCTGCACCGCCTTGCGCGGCAGTCGGTAAGAAAAATCTCTTAGTCGCTTGGCGAAAATGTGACCGCCGCCCCTCCGTAAACCGCTGTTCCGCGAACCCGCTCGCGCATTGCCGGTGCCTTTTTGGCGGTACAGCTTGTGGGTCGACCCCGAAACATCGCTGCGGCTTTTTGTCCGCACCGTACCTTGCCGTCGATTCGCCTGATACATCACAACAACATCGTGCAGGAGTTGCTTATTGATTGTCGGCGCAATGTCGGCCGGGTCGATCTTATATTTGCCGACCTCGTTACCTTCACGATCATAGATGGGCAGGCTGGCCATGGCGTTAAGCTCTGATTTCTAAAAAAGGCTCCGCTGCCGTGCGGGAGCCATTGGTTCCTGTTTACAGCTTATTGGTCTCGCGAATGACGACGAAGCCACCGTTGGGTCCGGGAATCGCGCCGCGGATAACGAGCAAATTATTTTCGGCGTCAACCTGTACGACCTTCAGGTTGCGAACCGTGCAACGCGCGTTGCCATACTGTCCGGGCATCTTTTTCCCTTTGAATAATCGCGACGGAGACGCGCTGCAGCCCGTACCGCCCAGATGTCGATGGCATTTCTTCACACCGTGCGTAGCTCGTTGGCCGTGGAAATTGTGCCGCTTCATCACACCGGCGAAACCGCGGCCCTTACTCGTGCCGACCACATCAACCGATTTTACATCCGCGAACGAATCGACCGAGATTTCATCTCCGACCGTAACTTCATCGCCGCTGGTGCGGAATTCACGAATGAGCCGTTTGGGTTCGCAGTCCGCTTTAGAAGCGACCTCAATTCCCTTGGCCGCGCGCTGCTTGCTGCGTTTGCTGTCGAGTTTGGCAACGTGACCGCGCTCGCTGCGATTCGCCAAGCGGCGGGGTTTGTCGAGATAACCAAGTTGAATGGCGTCATAGCCGTCGCGGTCCTTGGTTCGGACCTGCAACACGTGACAAGGACCGACCTGGATGATCGTGACGGGGATTACGTCTCCCGCTTCTTCAAACAACTGCGTCATCCCGACCTTGCGGCCGAGCAATCCGATCGCCATGACTGTGCCCTTGCTGCCATCGTGCTACACCGAGCGGGAACGTAAGAAGCATCTTAGTTTACCCGCCGAGCGTCCGTCCGATATGCTTGCCCCTTGTTCGTAATTTGTTATTTGACAACCGAGTCGGTTACCGGCTCGATGCTTTGATCTTGATATCGACGCCGGCCGGAAGGCTCAGCTTGTTGAGCGCTTCGATCGTTTTGGCAGTCGCCTGGACAATGTCGATCAACCGTTTATGCGTCCGAATCTCGAACTGCTGACGCGCTTTCTTGTCCACATGGGGGCTAGAGAGCACCGTGTACCGTTCGATCCGGGTTGGCAGCGGAATCGGACCGTGAACTTCGGAGTTGGTGCGTTTGGCCGTGCCCACGATCTCAGCGGCACTCTGGTCGAGAACCGAGTGATCGTAAGCTTCCATGCGAATGCGAATAACTTCTTGCGGTTTGGCCACAACTGGCAAACTCCAACTTTGCCGCCAAATCGTGTGCTGGCCACCAGATAGGGCAACTCCGCCACGAATTGGCAAACCGGTTATCCTACGGATTCGCTGCGGACATGTAAAGGGCGCCAAATGCGTTTGCAGCCGATTTTCCACCGGTGGTACATTTTAGACAATTAAGCGTGCTCCGCGGGGAGGAGGTGTGGTCGTGAACGACGCGAACTTGCCGATGGTGTGGGGCTAAACGATCCTGGCTGCGTACAAGGTACGACAAATGAACGAGTATGGAATTGACTCAATCGCGTTTTTGACCGAGCCGGTGTGTGTTTTGACACACACAGTCGGGGCTGTGGTGTTCGCGATCTTATCCATTTCACTCATTCGTCGCTCCTGGCTGAGCGGCGGACCGAAACCGCCGGATGTCTCGCGGTTCGTTCGGGTTTCGAGCATTGCGGCTTTCGCGACTTCCGTCGTTTTATCGCTGGCGGTTAGCGGCATCTATCACCTGTCGCCGTTTGATTCCGAACCACGTGCTTTTTGGCTGAAAATGGACTATGTGGCAATTTTTTTGGTGATTGCCGGGACTTGCAGCCCGGCGTTCGCAATTCTGTTTCGTGGTGGTGGGCGGATCGCCGGATTGACGCTGATCTGGCTGGCCGCTGCGACCGGAATCGCCCTAAAAACCTTCTATTCCAACCTGCTTCCGCCATCGACGATCTACTTGGTTTTTCTCGGCATGGGCTGGTGCTGCGCGGCGGCGACCGCCGTGACCTGGCGCCGCTTCGGTGCCTCGTTTGTCGAGTCCGTCATACTGGGCGGCGTGGCGTACACCGCCGGAGCGGTATGTCAAATGGCATTTCAGCCGACGCTGGTTCCGGGCATCATTGGGCCGCATGAAATT
>JAYGDO010000483.1:0-2551 GCA_046582885.1 Pirellulales bacterium
AACCAGTTCCTCAGAAACTCCCCATTTGAACATCCGCACAATACGACGAACATTAGTATTGATGCTGGTTCTGGCCGCACCGGCTACGATCATCTCGTCACGGATAGCTTTCAACGCGAGGGGGCCAAATTCACTCACCCCAAGTTTGCCATAACGTTCTTTGACGAGGTGAATCGAGACCCTAATCGCGCCTTGCTCGCCACTTGGCTTGCCGTTCTTTCGATAATACTGTCTTACAAATCGCCAGTAGGCACGAATCAACTCGACAATCGTCAATGCGTCGGCCTGACCGAACCCTCTTGAAGGACGGCCAGACGTGAGCCATTCGCCAATGAGGCGATCATACTCGACCTTAGAAGCCTTTGTGCCGTGTGGCCCGAGGTAATGATCACGGCCAGCAATGGTGACGACGGCCTGGTCCGTAGCCTTATGCTTGCGGTACTTCGGCATGCCGCTGCTGAGTTTCGGCATGGTGCAACCTTTCCGTTTGAGTGCCAAAACGGTAATTACCGTTTTGCGCCTCAGCAAACAGGCTGCACCGCCGACCCGCGGCAGGTGATCTAAGAGGAGACTTCAGCAGAATTTAAAGTACAGTCGGGGTGACAGGATTCGAACCTGCGACCTTTTGACCCCCAGTCAAACGCGCTAGCCAGGCTGCGCCACACCCCGTTATCCGCCCGGTTGAATGCGAAACGCACCCAACCTCCCGCCGAGTATCGCAGATCGCATTTATCGCTTCAATGGTGCGGGGTCGGAGCTTTGAATCTTATTGTCCATTTTGCCGACTCCGACTGCTGGCAATTACATAAACCCCCGCGATACAATCCTGCTATGGATACGGTTCGGATTGGCATCGTTGGACTGGGCGCAAATACACGCTTGAGGCACGTGCCCGGTTTGACGGCCTGCCGCGGTGTGGAAATCGTGGGGGTCTGCAACCGTCGCCCGCAGTCAACACGAGAGGCGGCTGCGGAGTTCGGCATCCCGAAAACCTACCCGGACTGGGAGTCGCTGGTTGCCGACGACGCCATCGACGCCGTCGTTATCGGCACCTGGCCGTACCTGCATTGTCCAATAACCCTGGCGGCACTACAGGCGGGCAAGCATGTGCTGACCGAAGCCCGGATGGCAGCCAGCGGCCGCCAGGCGCAGCGGATGCTTGACGCTAGCCGGCGGCATCCGGAACTCGTCGCCCAAATTGTCCCCAGCCCGTTTGGCTTACGCGGCGATGCCGTCGTCAAACAGATGCTGGCCGCAGGCCGCATCGGCGAACTTCGCGAAGCCGTCGTGCTGGCGACGAACGACCTGCTGGTCGATGAAACGATGCCGTTGCATTGGCGGCAGGTTGAGCAGTACAGCGGCGTCAACATGCTCGCACTCGGCATCCTGCACGAGACCCTGATTCGCTGGGTGCCCGATCCGATCCGCGTGCGGGCGCAAACGCAGACTTTCATCAAACAAAGACGCGACGCGGAATCTGGCGAGCCGGCTGATGTCGAAACGGCCGACAGCGTGCACGTCTTAACGGAACTGCCCGACGCAGCGCGGGGGCTGTATCATCTGAGCGGGGTGATCTGCCACGGCCCGGCGCCGCAAATCCGCCTGCACGGGACCGCCGGATCAATCGTCTACGAATTCGCGCCGGACCGGCTGCTATTTGCCGAGCGGGGACACGAGTTGGCAGAGGTCGAACTCCCGGCGGGAGGAGACGGCTGGCGGGTCGAGGAAGAATTTATCGCTGCGATACGCGGCGAAGAACAAGTACAATTCACGGACTTTGCCACCGGCGTACGCTACATGGAATTCACCGAAGCGGTCGCCCGCAGCGGACGGACGGGAGTCGCCGTTGCGTTGCCGCTGGATCCGGGCGGCCAATAACCACAAAAACAATAGACGGGAGATCTCCGATGACTACGTTACGACCGCTGAAGTACCTCGGTGCGTTTTTGTGCGTTCTTTCGGCAGTGCAACATGCGGCATCCGCTGCCGAACCCGCCGACGCGGCGTTACCCGGCACAAAGCCGCTCGAATGGAACGACGATATCGCCTCGCGGCTGGTCGCCGGCGCCGATCGCTTCCTGCTCAAGGAATTGGAGGAGTCGATTGCAGAACGCCAGCAGCATTGGACTCGCGATTTTTCATCGCCGGACGCGTACCGCGCGTCGGTCGAGCCCAGACGCAAAAGGCTGGCTCACATTTTAGGCGTCCGAGACGGTCGGAAACATTTTGCAGGTCTCGCATTGGCCGGCACAACCGCACAGCCGGCCCTGGTGGGACGGGGCCACGGATTTAAAGCCTACGCGGTTCGCTGGCCGGTGCTGCGCGACATGCACGGTGAAGGGCTGCTGCTGGTTCCCGACAACAAACCGGTCGCCGACGTGATCGCGATCCCGGATGCGGATCAGACCCCCGAAGTGATCGCCGGCCTGACCGACGGCCTGCCGGCCGCGTCCCAATTCGCGCGGCGACTGGCCGAAAGCGGCTGCCGGGTGCTGGTGCCGACGCTGATTAGCCGCCAGCTGCAGCGGCGGGCGCCGCCGGGGCAGGGCGG
>JAYGDO010000496.1:0-17941 GCA_046582885.1 Pirellulales bacterium
TTGTCGCGTCACCGTGAGTGCGCCGCCCGATGTTCAAACGCCCTGGCTCAGGCAACTCGATGAGTGGACCGGGGAGTGGGCCGGAGCGATTGAATTTGTCGAGGAAAGCGACGCAGTCCTCGCCGAAACGCTGCGAAGTCAGCAAACGGACCGCATCCGCTATACCAATCGCCTGCGGGTCGCCACCGTGGTCCGGGAGGCGGTTGCAAAATGCGGAAGGTACGTCGCTGACCAACCGGTTTCCTCCCACGGTCGTGTTGAATTACTTTGGTACGTAACCGAGCAGAGCATCTCGCACGACTACCATCGCTATGGAAATCTCGGTGCCCGGACTGCCGAAATCCGCACGTCTCCGGCGTGAACGAGCCGAGCGAATTTGACACACCGCCGCCGGTCTGTTTAAATAATCCGTGTGTTCTATCTACTGGCTCTGCACTAGGTTAAGCGCCAAACCTGCCTGACAGCGTTTCGATCACTTGTCCGACGAAGGAGTTGCCGACGTGATGCGATTTGGCCTGTTGGTTGTTTTCTGCGGATTCGCACTATCGGTCATCGCGGACGAACCTGCCGCGAAACCGCCTGCCCCCACCTCGAAAGAGCACGCCGAACAGATGGCGCGGGGACTCGATTTATTTAAAACGGACGTGCGTCAGATCCTCGTCAAGCATTGTGTCAAATGCCACGGCGGCAAAGAGACGGAAGGTGAATTCGACCTGACCACCCGAGCAGGGCTGCTCCGTGGCGGCAAGGAAGGAAAGGTTGTCGCAATCGGCAGGGCCAAAACCAGCCGGCTCTACAAACTGATCACACATTCCCAAGAGCCAGAGATGCCGGAGGACGCCGCAAAGCTGCCCGACGCCCAGATCGCGGCCATCGTCAAGTGGATCGACCTCGGCGCGGCCTATGACAAATCGCTGATCGACAAGTCGAACACAAAAAAGCCGTGGACCGAGCGGGTCGTCTCGCAAGACGCCAAACAATACTGGGCCTTTCGGCCGCTGCGGGTTTTACCGCCGCCGGTCGTCAAAAATAAAACATGGGTGAAATCGGACATCGACCGCTTCATCGCGGCGAGACAAGAACAGCGCGATCTCGTGCCGAGCGCTCCAGCCAATCGCCGAAATCTGATTCGCCGCGCCTATTTCGCCTTAATCGGTCTGCCGCCGACTCCCCAGGATGTAGCACGCTTTGAGGAGGATGCGGCCCGCGACCCCCAAACCGCATTCCCCAATCTCATCGATCGGCTGTTGAAAACACCTGACTACGGTGAACGGTGGGCCCGACACTGGCTCGACGTTGTCCGCTTTGCCGAAAGCCACGGCTTCGAACAAGACTACGACCGGCCCCACGCCTACCATTATCGGGATTTTGTTATCCGCGCTCTGAACATGGACATGCCTTACAATCAATTCGTGCAATGGCAACTGGCCGGCGATGAAATCGCCCCGGACGACCCCCTGGCCATGATGGCGACCGGCTTTATGGGCGCCGGCGTTTTTCCGACCCAATTGACTGAGAAGGAATTCGAATCGGCCCGCTATGACGAATTAGCCGACATGACCGGCACCATGGGCACGGCGATGCTCGGCATGACCATTGGCTGCGCTCGCTGTCACGACCATAAATTCGATCCCATTCCACAGGCCGATTTTTATCGCATTGCCTCGTCATTCACGAAGACGATTCGCAGCGAAATCGAACTTGAGATACCGGCTACCGGAGCGAAGGACTTTCAGAAGCGGCACCGACCGCTCGTCGATGCCCTGTCAAAATACGAACGCGAGCAATTGCCCGCGAAGGCCAAAGCGTGGCTCGCCACCTTGAAATCAAATCCGGACGAGGCAAAACCGGCGGTCTGGCACATCCTCCGTTTCCAGCAAGCCCGCAGCGAGGGTGGTGCGACTTTGACGCTACAGGCGGACGGTTCACTCCTCGCCGGCGGCACGAGCCCTAAAAACGATCGCTATACTTTTGTCGCCAGAACGAATTTAAAAGGCATCTCGTCCGTGCGACTTGAGGCCCTGGCCCACAAATCATTCGTCAAAGGCGGCCCCGGGCGCGCCGAAAACGGAAACTTTGCGCTCAGCGATTTCAAACTCACCGCCGCGCCGGCCAACGGCGACGGCGATGCGGTCGAGGTGAAACTGACCAACGCCCGTGCCACCTTCCAGCAAAATCAAGCCGCGCTGAGTGTTGCCGGCTCGATCGACAACGATCCGGTTTCCGGCTGGGCTGTCGATCCACAGTTTGGCAAAGATCACGCCGCAGCGTTCACACTCGCCACGCCCGTCGGATTCGTTGGCGGCAGCATCCTCACGTTTACAATGCACTTTAACAACAACACGAATCACAGCATCGGCCGCCCGCGGCTCGCGATCAGCACCCAGCCGTCGCCACCGCTGACCGGTGACGAAAAGAAACAGCTCTCCGATGCGGAACTCGTGAAACTGGTCCGGGACGCCGGCGGCTTCGACCGTCTCGAAGCCAACTCCCGCACCCTCATCATCGAACGCTACCGCCAGAACGACAAAAAATGGCGCGAGCTGAATCAGGCCGTTCAAACCAGCTTAAACGCGAAGCCCAAAGGCGAAAAAGTCAAAGTAATGGTCACCAGCGAGGGCTTTAAGCCCATGAGCCACCATGCGGACGGCCGCGGCTTCACGCACTTTTTTAAGGACACCTACTTCCTTAAACGCGGCGATACGAACCAAAAACAGGGCGTTGCTCCGCAGGGATTCCTTCAGGTCCTGATGCGATCGCCCGAAAAGGAAAAACGCTGGCAGGCCACGCCGCCGCCGGGCGCCCGTACTTCGCATCGCCGCCGAGCGCTCGCCGCGTGGATTACCGACACTCAGCACGGCGCGGGGCATCAGCTTGCCCGCGTGATCGTCAATCGGCTTTGGCAGCATCATTTTGGCCGGGGCATCGTCGAGACGCCTAATGACTTTGGCGTACAGGGCCTGCCGCCGACCCACCCGAAACTGCTTGACTGGCTGGCCCTCAAACTAATCGAAAACCAATGGCGATTAAAGCCGATGCACAAGTTAATCATGAGCACCGCCGCATACATGCAGGGCTCGAACCACAGTGCCAACGCGGGCAAAACTGATCCGCAAAATTATTTGCTCTGGCGCTACAATCCGCGGCGACTGGAAGCCGAAGTCATCCGCGATTCGATGCTTGCGATCAGCGGCCAACTCGAGCGGACGATGTATGGCAAAGGCACGCTGGACGAAGGCATGAAGCGCCGCAGCATTTACTTCTTCATTAAACGAAGCAAGTTAATTCCGATGATGCAGCTTTTCGATTCACCGGAGTCCCTCGTCAGTATCGGCGACCGCCCCGCCACAACCATTGCCCCCCAGGCGCTGATGTTCATGAACAACCCGCACGTCCGCGGCTATGCCCGCAGTTTTGCCGGCCAACTTAAGCCGACCGCCGAAAAGACCTTGGCAGACGCCGTCCGCATGGGCTACATGGCCACCATTGCCCGCCACCCGACGGCGGAGGAACTGGCGGAAAACGTCGGCTTTTTGGACCAGCAAATCAACTCGTACAAAGCCGCCAAGCTGCCGAACGCACGCGATCTGGCACTGGCGGACCTTTGCCAGGTGTTGATGAGTTTGAACGAGTTTATTTACGTAGAGTAGCGGACCGACATTCACCCCGCTCACTGAGCGAATCGGAACGGGCCGATTGTTGTGCTGCATTTGAGAGGTAATCCATGGACAACACACTCCAGCGGACATCACGACGGGAACTGCTAACGCGCGCCGGCGGCGGTGCGGGCCTGCTGGGACTGGCTGCGCTGATGCAGGACGAGGGCCTGATTAAGCCCACCAGAGCGGCGACCATATCGGAAATCAACCCGCTGGCGGCCAGAAAACCGCATTTTGCGGCCAAAGCGAAAAGCGTCATCTGGCTGTTTATTAATGGCGGTCCCAGCCATGTCGATACGTGGGACTACAAGCCGGAGCTGGAGAAACGGGACGGCAAGACACTGGAAGGCTTTGACCGCTTTACCGGTTTCTTTGCCAACGCCGTCGGGCCGTTGATGAAATCGCCGTTCAAATTTAGACAGTACGGCGCGTGCGGCAAATGGGTCTCGGAAATTTTTCCGAACCTCTCGCAGCATGTCGACAAGATGGCGTTCATTCATTCCGGGTACGGCAAATCGAATAACCACAGCCCCGCATTGTTCATGATGAATACGGGAATGACACAAATGGGTCATCCTTGCGTTGGCTCGTGGGTGACCTACGGACTGGGCAGTGAAAGTCGCGAATTGCCGTCATTCATTGTGATGTCGGATCCGAAAGGCCGCGGACTGCCGAAGGGCCACGCGGCAAATTGGGGCGCCGGATTTCTGCCGAGCATTTTCCAAGGCACTTGGTTGAAACCGACCGGCGAACCGATCGATAACCTCAAACCGCCAGCGGAATTGGTCGGCCCGCGTCAGCGCGCTCAGCTCGACCTGCTGGCGCGACTCAACAAACGCCATTTCGAACAAAATCCGGCCGAACTTGAATTCGCCGCACGGATGGAGAGTTTCGAGCTGGCTTATCGCATGCAGACCGCCGCCCCGGAGACAATCGACGTCAATAGCGAGCCGGAACATATCAAGAAACTGTACGGGCTGGACGACAATCGCTGTGCCCATTTCGCCAAGCAATGCCTGGTCGCCCGTCGTATGGTCGAACGTGGCGTGCGTTTTGTGCAACTTTATTCGGGCGGCATGGAAAACCAACGGAGTTGGGACGGCCACAACGACATTGCCGGCAACCATCGGGGGTTTGCCGGCGAGACGGATAAGCCGATTGCCGGCCTGCTCGCCGATCTCGAACAATCGGGCCTGCTCGACGAAACGCTCGTCATCTGGGGCGGCGAATTCGGCCGGCTACCCGTGGCCCAAAAGTCCGGCAAACCCGGTCGCGACCACAACCCGCACGCCTTCACGTTCTGGTTGGCCGGCGGCGGGGCGAAGGGAGGTACCAGCTACGGCGCAACCGACGAAATCGGCCACAAGGCCGCCGAAAAACGTGTCAATATCCACGATCTGCACGCCACAATCTTGCACTTGCTGGGCATGGAGCACGAACGGTTGACATATCGCTACAGCGGCCGGGATTTTCGGCTGACGGACGTCGCCGGCAACGTGATCAAGGACATCGTCGCGTAGCGGGCTCGCAGCGCCGGCATTCCGCACGCTCGATGTTATCGGCTCCAAATATCAGCCACCGGCCGCCAATGACCACCGGCCCCACTAATAGAAGTAATACATCATAAACATCGCGCACCCGGCCAGCAGGCCCGCCAGCATGCGTTCGTCTCGCACGAACATCTGAATCCAATCCCTCGAATCGTCGCTACTCGTCCGCAGAATCTGCCGGACGTAGGCTGCCACGGTCCAGGCGGAAGCGATACAGGCAGCAATCACCTGGTTGAGGGATCCGCTGTACATCAGCCAACCGAGCAGCGCATAGACCGCTACCGAAACCAGGATGGTGAGGCCCAGCGATTTTTGGTGACCCGGATCGTGTCCGCCCAGTCCGGTCCAGGTGATGCGGGACTTTTCCGGATCGGGTTGCTCCAGGTAGCTGATGATCACGTACAGGATGGCGGTCAGGCCGATCACGACGATGACGCGGTGAAAGAAATTTAGTTGAGGTCCAAAAGTTTTCTGCAGCGGTGTGATGGCAGGGCGAATCTCACTGTCCAGGTGCGTTTCCAGGTCGTCGATGGTCATATTTTGCACGCCCTGCGAAAACTTCTTGCGTTCCATGCCGGCGACCATCGGTTCCAGATTCCGGTTTTCCGAAAGTGCCAGTGCCAGGTCGTATTCGGTGCGATTCATGTCCGAGTCGTAAACTGCGGGCACGACAAACGAAAACGCTACGCCGGCCAGGATGGCGACAAAGGCGGCATTGGTCGTACCGCGTTTCCAGAAGATGCCGAGAATAAAAGCGACCAGCAGGCCCGGTGTCAGATAGTTGCTGTAATCCGCAATCGTCAGGAAGAAGTTTGCTTCAGAGTTCGGATTGATTACGAAAATAGCCACCAGAGCCGCGGCAGTCATCAGAGCGATAATCACGTAACGCCCCACGCGAATCATCTCTTCGTCGTTGGCGTCCGGCTTCAGATATCGCTTGTAGACATCGATCGTGATAATGGTGGCGGCGGAGTTCATCATCGAATCGATCGATGACAGGATGGCCCCGATCAGTCCGGCGGCAATCAGGCCGACCAGTCCCATTCCCAGAGGCGAAATAAGCGCGTTGACCAGCACCGGGAAGGCCGTGTCCGGGTCAATTTGCTGCCCCTTAAACTCGGCGGCATTCTGAAACAGGTAGTACGCCGCCACGCCGGTCGCGATCGCGAAGAAGGGAATCAATAGCTTGAGGAAACCGGCGGCAATGATGCCCACGCGTGCTTCTTTATCGCTGGTCGCCGCCAACGCGCGCTGGACGATGAACTGGTTGGTTCCCCAGTAGAAACAGTGCATAAACATCAATCCGGACAGCACGCCAGACCAGGGAAGACTGGGATGATTGGTGGGCAGGTAGAGTTTCATCTTAGAACTCTGGGCCGCGGCATCGAGTTCGATCATGGCATTCCAGCCGCCGATCTCGTTGAAGGTGAAAAGAGCGACGGCGATCCCCGCGATGAGCATCAGGACAGATTGAATGACATCGGTATAGACGACCGCCTTGAGACCTCCCAGGATCGTATAGCTGGCGGCAATGACTGCCAGGGCAATCACAAACCAGGTGTAGTAGGTCATGTTCACGGACCGTTTGGCTTTGTTGGGCTCGGCAATTTCGGCGACGGTTCGCTTACTTTCATCCGCCGTATCCTTTTCATTTGCCGCTTTTTCTGCGCCGTCTTTTCCGCCGTCCGGCTTGCCCTCCTGCGTGACGATCGCGTCGTTGCCCATCAGTTCGCAGATGGTTCGTGAACCGATATAGAGGGCCGGCACCATTTGCACGAAGGCCATCAGAATCACCATGATGATCGCGTAGATCAATCGGCTGCGGTGGTCGTAGCGATGCTCGAGAAACTCGGATAGCGTGTAGACCTTCAGCTTGCGATAGACGGGCAGGAACCCATAACACATCAGCAGCAGGCCGGCGATTGCCCCCAGCTCGAAATGGCTCTGGGCAAAACCGATACTGAAACCGACTCCCAGCATGCCGATCATGTGGTTGGCACTGACATTGCTGCCAAAGATCGACCCCGCCACGCCGAACCAGCGGATGCTCCGACCCGCCAGAAAATAATCCTCCGAGGTGTCTTCCTTGCGGCCGACGATGAATCCGACCAGCATGACGACGACCAGCGTGGAGAAAAAGATAATGTAGTCAAGCGTCGTAAGGTCCAGCGAGTTGGTCATAGTCGCTCCGCGGTAATGGTGGCTAGGCAAGTCCCGGTGACTCACCGGTTATTGGATCATTCATCGAGCAGGGTTTCCAGTCGCTGCCTGCCTAATTGGGCAACTTGCAGTGGATCCTGATCCCACAGTTCTGCATTGAACAGTTCCAGGCTGATCGTCCGCTGGTACCCCATGTCCCGCAACGCCTGGATTTCCCCGGCCAGGTCAATCGGACCATCTCCGACCATCACGCGGTCGGGATCTGTTTGTTGGCAGCGCGGGATATCCGGATGTCCGTCGTCGATATGATAGTGACTGATGCGATTTGCCGGAATTTGCGCAAGCAGCCCCTTCGTCGAGGGGCTGTTCCAGGTATGAAAGGCGTCCACAATCAGCGTGGCATCATCGTCATCCACCTGCTGGACCACCTGCCAGGCCACATCTAGGGTCTGGGCACCGGCAAAGAAACTGATGTATTCGAAGGTGGGCTTTACGCCCACGGCTCGCCCAATGTCCAGCAGGTCACCGTAGCGATCGACCAACTGACTGATTTCGCACGGTTCGCGGGGCGGTGTGGCAACTACGTAGGGCGAGCCGATCCGCGCCGCCAACTCCATTCGCCGCCGGGCTTCGTCCAGTATCAATTCGTATTCGCGTCCGACAGCTTCGCCCCACTGCCTTAAGGCAATCATGCACGGCACAATCAGGCCCTGCTCCTGAATTGCCCGTTCGACGTCCCCCACTTCGCCGCCCCGTCCCACGTACTCGTAAATGTCGTTGATCCACAATTCCACTCCGGCAAATCCTGCCTCGGCCGCGATGCGGATTTTTTCCAGCAGCGGCTGTGGCTTGATCGTGCTTGTGTTAAGGCAGACTGTGAAAGGCATGGGGCTCTCTCGAACAATGTAGTCGACCGGCGCCGCAACGGCCGCCGGTTCACCGAGGACTTCTGCTACGCTAAAACGCTCCGCGGCGCAGCGGCAGCGGGTCCATCACAAACACACTGGCGTCGAATGCCTGCTTCAGCAGCCTTTCACGAGCCGCGGCGTGATCATCGTTGAAATAAAGATTTTCAAACTCATTGGGGTCGTTGTTCAGATCGTAGAACTCGCCTTCGTCAATCCCGTGATAAACCGCGATCTTCTTGTCGGCGGTCCGCATCATCGTGCCATACGACCGCTCGTGCGTCCAGGCATTGTAATACTCGCAATAGACACTATCGCGATGGCGAGATGGATCGCCTTCCCCGCGAAGCAACGGCGTCAGCGACCGCCCCTGGACGCTTTGCGGAATTTCCAGTCCGGCGGCCTCCAGCAGCGTCGGCACAAGATCCACAAGCTCGACGAGCCCCGTCGCCCGCACGTCACACTTAAACCGCCCTTTCCAAACAAGGACCAACGGCACCCGCACCGCGCCCTCGTAGAAGTGTGGACCCTTAAAATAAATGCCATGGTCGCCGAGCATCTCACCGTGATCGGACATGAAGACAATCAGCGTGTTATCGAGTTGCCCCGTTTCCTCCAGCACGGCAATCATGCGGCCGATCTGATCGTCGATCAATTCGATCATTGCGTAATACGCCGCCTTGACTTGACGATGATCGTCATCGGCCATCCCGGCCGTATGAAATTCACCCGGATTGTTGTGCGCCCATTGGTGATCGAGTCGTTGGTACGTGGTTTTCGTTACCAGTTCGCCCGACCGACATCTAGGAAGCGCCATGTCCGCCGGGCAGTAACGGTCGAGATATTCCGCAGGCGGATCGAACGGATGATGGGGATCGAAGCAGTTAAAATTAAAGAACCACGGCCGCCCTTGGTGGTGCCGAATAAAGTCAATTGCTTTTTCCGCGCACCAGGTAGTTTGGTGGAATTCGGCGGGCACGCCGGAAACGATGTAATCGGATAGCGGCCCGCCGTAGAGTTCGTCCCACGACTTGCCCTGCGCAACGAGCCACTGCGTATACTCATTTTCCGGCCAATCCGGTTGCGGATGATGCGACCAGCGAAATTCGGCGAAGCCGTCGTCGCCGCGCGACTCGACCTTTCCATCAGAGCACGAGGCCAGGTGCTGCTTGCCCGCCAGCCCGCAGACGTAACCGGCATCCGCCAACATCCTACTAATCAGTCGCTCACGGGCCGGCAGCATCTGCCCGTTTTGCCGGCAACCCGTCGTGCGGGGATAGCGGCCCGTCAAGTATGAAGCGCGGCTCGGCGCACAGACGGTGCTTTGGCAAAACGCACGCATAAAGGCAACGCCACTACGCACCAATCGGTCGATATGCGGCGTGCGAATCAGATCGTTGCCAAGCGCGGCAATTGTGTCGTAGCGCTGTTGATCGGTGCAAATCCACAATATATTTGGCTTGGCGGAAGCTGGCATCTAAACAGGCAATCCCACTTGGCGGCGTAGTTCATCCAACACTCGCATGTTCCCCATCGAATCCTCGCGAGCAATAACCGGGGGCTCGCCATCGCAGGCGGTTGCCGCAAACCGATCGGCCTCCAATGCGTAGAGTCTCATCGAAGCCGGTGCCTCAATCACCTCCGTTTTACCACCGCGCGTCAGTGCAATTCGCTGGCCGCCGAGCCACGGGTTTTCAATGGTTAGCGATCCTTCCGATCCGCCGATGACACTCCGCCAGTCGGAGTGGACAGTCATCCCGCAAGTGAATGCCGCCAGCACCTCACCCCCAAAATTCAAAGTACCGACCGCGTAGTCATCGACTCCGAATTCGTGTAGGTGAACATCACCAGCGACAGCAGTAGGTTCACTGTCGGCAATCGCGCGCGACAAGTTGATGCAGTAGCAACCGACGTCCATCAGCGCTCCACCGCCCATCGCCGGCTGATAACGGGCGTCGGCTGGACTCGCTTCCCGGCAGAAGGTGAAATTGGTGCGAATCAGTCTCAGTTCGCCAATCGCACCCTCGCGAACCAAACCGATTGCTCGCTGCACGACTGGCTGCGTACGGTACATGAACGCCTCGACCAACAAACGACCGCTGCGTTCGGCAACGGCGAACATTTCTGCGGCCTCTGCCGCATTACTGGCAAGAGGCTTTTCGCAGAGGACATGCTTGCCCGCCGCCAGCGCACGAATCGTCCACTGATGGTGCAGACTATTGGGCAGCGAAACATAAACCGCGTCGATACTCGCATCGCCGAGCAGCGCGTCGTAACTGCCGTGCGGCCTGCCGCCGAACTCGGCTGCGAATCCGGACGCCGATTCAACCGAACGCGAGCCGATTCCGGCCAGTTCGCCGCGGTGACATTCAGACAGCTGACCGGCAAACTTGCGGGCGATCATGCCTGTGCCGAGAATACCCCAGCGAAGCGACTTAGCGTCCGTCATTCGACTCCCTTCAACCACTTGGCACGATGTTGCTTGAGTCGCTCGACGACACCTGGATTTTCTTTGGCGAGATTCCCAGATTCCGCCTTGTCGCGGGCGAGATTTGCCAGAAAAAGCTTGTCGCCACCGGTCAGCGGCCCCTTACCGCTCGTGTCGCGAGGATTGCCGAGCAGTTTCCAATCGCCTTCGCGGACCGCCCATTGCGGGCGATCGCCGCGGCCCAGTTGCCAGACGAACGAGGCGTGAGGCGACTGAGCGGATGCAGACATGATCACGTCGTTGAGGCTACGGCCGTCGAGCTTTTGCTTCGGCAGCGGCACGCCACAGAAATTGGCGATCGTCGGCAGCCAGTCGCACCCGGTAGCCATTTGGTCGCGGACCACATTTTGCGGCACGACCCCCGGCAGTGACACGATCGACGGTACGCGAAGGCCGCCTTCAAACAAGCATCCCTTAGCGCCGCGATACGGGCCGGCATTACCACCACCAAAGAAGGCCCGCTGCTCTGTGGAATGGCCGTGGTCGGACTGAAATATAACCAAGGTTTGCCTGCTAAGACCGAACTTATCGAGTGCCGCCAAAAGGCGACCGACACACTCGTCCATGGTCGACACCATTTCCGCGTACGCCCGTCGCGGCATCTTCATGTCCCTGTAGTGCTCGCGCCATTTGGCGGTACCCTGCATTGGATAATGCGGCACGTTGATCGGCCAATAGACAAAAAATGGCTTCTGCTGATTCGCATCCATGAATTGAATCGCCTCGCGGACCATCAAATCCGGGAAATATTCGCCGTCGCGCCAGACTTCTTTCCCGTTGCGCCACAGGTCGTGGCGATTCGGTCCGTTCCAGTAGAAAAAGTGGGAATAGTTGTCAATGCAACCACCCATGTGACCGAAGGTATAGTCAAAACCCTGGGCACCTGGCATCGTTTCGGGCGTGTATCCAAGGTGCCATTTGCCGACATGCGCGGTCGCGTAACCGGCTTGTTTGAGCATTTCGGCAATCGTAACCTCGCCGGGCGGCATGCCGGGGTTACCCTTGGCCGAAGAGACATTCCCGGGCACTCCGGCCCGTAACGGCGCTCGTCCGGTCAACAGTCCCGCACGCGAAGCGGAACAAATTGCCGACGGCGCGTACATTTGCGTGAAGCGGACACCGCCTCGAGCCAGCGCGTCGAGGTTCGGCGTCTGCAAGTCTTTTGCGCCGTAGCAGTTCAGGTCAATCGTTCCCTGATCGTCCGTGTAAATGAGCAACACGTTTGGTTTGCGGTCGGCGGCGGGCAGCGAACCGGCAATTACCATCCAACAAAAACAGCCGATAATCATCCGCCGATTCATCACAACTCCCTCCCATTGCTTTCACGCAACCACGTTCAGGCATCAAAACGGGCAGCAAGCCACGCCCGGGCAACCGCCGGGGGACGGCGCCAGGAGAGAGTCTAATCACCAATTGCCCGACAGGTCTACCGCTCCCGAATCGTCAATTGCTCGACATCGAGTTGCGGAACTAAATTGAATTTGTCGATCTCCGCCGCGATCTCAATGTCGCCGTCCTGGTTCGTCCGCCGCAGGTTTCGACCACCGCGGCTATTGCGCAACCGCCTTGACAGTGGGATGGCATCCATTTCACGGGCCACCGAACGCCACGCGCCGATTGCCAAATCCGCCTGATCGTTCAGCTCCGTGCGGCCGTCAACCAGCCTGTCCCCGATCGCACCCGCCAGCAGGACGTCTTCCGAAGTGACTCGGTTTTCCGTACCCGCACACAAAATGTGAACGGCATCCGCACTTTGCAACACCTTACAAACCGCCGACAGATTAACAAATGCACCGAGCAACACCCGCCCTGCCTCGCGGCAGTGTTCGATGGCCCGCGTGCCGTTGGTGCTCGTAAACACGACAATTTTACCAGCGACTATTTCGGTCCGGTATTCGCGCGGAGAATTACCCAGATCGAAGCCGCTGATTGGCAGCCCCTCGCGCTCACCACCCAGGACGACTTGATCTCGACCGAGGCTCACGGCCAATTCACGCGCTTCGTCAACCTCAAGGCAGGCCTTTACTTCAACGGCACCTGCCGCAAGCGCATGGACGATCGTCGTTGTCGCCCGCAAAACATCGATGACGACGACCGTTTTTCCGGTCAATCGCCGCCGTGAAATCAAGGCCGGCAGCTGATGAACGTGAAATTCACTAGGCATCACAATTTCGATCGGTCCATGAGAACTTGGCTTTTTTAGCTTGTCGGCGGCCTACTGCAAACCCGCCAAGCCAATCCGGCTTTTCTCGAATTCGACACAAACCCTAGAATGCGTCCATGTCTGTGCGCTCATTAACGCAGTTTTTGGAACTGCTCGAGAAGGTCAACGACTTGGCCCGTGTCACCGTGGAAGTGTCGACGGACCTTGAAATCGCCGAGATTGTTAACCGCAGCCGGTGCGGGAAAAATACGGCGTTGCTTTTTGAAAACGTATCCGGTCGAACGTCCCCACTGGTGACGAACTGCTTCGGCGCCGAGCGTCGGATTTGCCTGGCGATTGGCGCCGACAACATCGTCCAGACCGGACAACGCTTGATTGGAGACGGGCAGGTGGCAAAGGGCAGGCTGGCACAACTCGCGGCCGGTTTTCTGCCGGATGCCTATGAGTCCCTGGCTCCACGAGTTGTCAAGACGGCCGCCTGCCAGCAGGTCGTTGAAATCGGGCGCGACATCGATTTAAACACTTTACCCGCACTTTGCTGTAGTGACGACGAGGCCATCCCGTCGTTGACCGCCGCGTATATCGTATCCGCCAATCCGAGCGGGTCCGAGCGAAGTCTGACAAAAGCCGACTTCCCCATCGTCGCACGAAACCGGCTCGCCGTACGCTGGCAGCCGCACGATTCGCTCGCGCGGCACTTCGAGAGCTACTCGCAACTTACCGACAAGATGCCCGTGGCGGTCGTGCTCGGTGGTCCGCCCGCCCCGCTGCTGGCCTCCTATGCTGCATGCCCCCGCCCAGTGGACGGCTATTTGCTCGCCGGTGTATTGGCCGATTCCCCGGTTGAGCTGGCGACGTGCCGAACCCATGAACTTCAAGTTCCGGCCGTCGCCGAGTTGGTCATCGAGGGCTACATCGACCCGAGCGAACCGCCCGTCGAAGTCGGCCTCAGCTCCACCTCCGATGGATGCCACTCGGCTGCGACACTTGCTCGGACCATTGACATCATCCAGATCACTCAGCAAAGCGAGCCGATCTTCCCGGCCTTCGTTCACACCGCGCCGCCTAACGAAGAGACCGTAATTTCCAGCGCCGTCGAGCGGATATTACTCCCCGTGTGGCAACAGCTGATTCCCGAATTGAGTGACTTTCACCGTCCGCCTTATAGTGGCCGCCAGCATCTCGCCTTCGTGTCGATTCAAAAGAACTACCCATACCAGGGTCAAAAAGTTGCAAACGCCCTGCGGGGACACCTCGGCACAATGGCCAACAAACTGCTGATCATCGTCGACGACGATTTTGAATTGTGCGACCAAAGCGAAGTGTGGCGCCGGGTGTCACTGCATTCAACGTTCAATGGTGATTTGTTGCGTCATGATTGTGGTGGTGAGCCGGCGGCGAGTACCTTGACGATCGATGCGACTGCCAAACTGCCGGGCGAAGTTCAGCGACATTCGGCGCGGCGAATTTCGATAAACCCTGAAACGAAACGAGCCGTGGACGACCGCTGGGGAGAATACGGATTGAAATAGTTTTGAGCCGTGGCGGTTCATCCGCGCAAAAACACATGCAGTGACCGCGGTCCTTGAGCGCCAATCACCAGCGATTGCTCGATATCGGCCGTTTTTGACGGCCCCGAGACAAACACGCCGTAGCCGGGTTTGTCGAACTGCAAGCGGTCGTACGCTTGGTGCATGTTATGCACGAGATTGACGGCGTCGACGACAAGGATTAAGTGCTCGGCGATGAAGTAAACCGCTCGATGCCTGACCTCGTCTCCCTGCACCCACACCGCACCATTTTCGGCCACGGCAAATTCGCCCGACAGCACGGCCAGATCCAGGCCATTCAGCTCGCGCGGAGACTCGATCGCGGCCAGATCCACCGTTGGTGCGATCAACTGCGGGAAAGCCGAATGCACCTGTCCGCCCTGCTCGACGACATCTAACTGCAGCAACTCTCGCCGCAATGCGTCGTCATCAGCCACTCGAACGGACCTTCCGCCCACTGCGGAGAGCACGTCGGCAAATTGCGAATACGGGTCGTCGTAGACGATTCCAAAACCGCCTACATCCGGCAACGCGACCGACTCTTGCAGATGCCCTGCGATGGCCTGGAGTATTTCCTGCTTACTATTCATCTCGACGCCTAGCATACATTGAGCGAAAACTCCTCGCGGGCATCGGCGGCAACTCGCGCTGGCGACCCCAAGAGTTGAGCCGGTTGTAAACGACAAACCGCGGCAGCAGCCTTCCGCTTAAGCGAACCAAGTTACCCGCAATCCGGTAAAGCCAGGTGTGGCGCAAGACCAGGCTGACGACCTTCATCGCAAATCGCTTGCGCCACGGAAGCACTTTGCTTGCGACAATCTCGCGCCGCCACGACAACAATTGATGGTGCAAATCGATCTTAACCGGGCATACATCCGTACATGACCCGCAAAGACTCGATGCATACGGCAATGTGTAGAATTTCTTGACGTCGCGCGCCGGCGCTAGGATCGAGCCAATCGGCCCCGGTACGGTGTAGCCGTAACTGTGCCCCCCGCTACGGCGGAAAACGGGACAGGTGTTCATGCACGCGCCGCAGCGGATGCAGTTGAGCGAACGGCGAAATTCGTCCTTTTTCGCAACTTCGCTGCGACCGTTATCGACGAGTACGATGTGCAGTTCTCCGCCTTCGATCGGCCCGTGAAAGTGTGACGTGTACGAGGTGATCGGCTGGCCTGTCGCCGATCGGGCCAGCAACCGCAGAAACACACCGAGGTCTCTGGCGCGGGGTACGAGCTTTTCCAGTCCCATACAGGCGATATGCAGCCCGGGCAAGCTGGTGCCCATGTCGGCATTGCCTTCGTTTGTGCAGATCACGATTCCGCCGGTTTCGGCAACCGCAAAATTGACGCCGGTGATTCCGGCCTGCGTTTCAAGAAAATGCTGCCTCAGTACCTGCCGCGCCGCTTCGGTCAAATACTGGGGGTCGGCCGCGCCTTGCTCCGTCCCGATCTTCTCGTGAAAAAGCTCGCCGACTTCTTCTTTTTTGATATGGATCGCCGGCAGGACAATGTGACTTGGGGCTTCGTCTCGCAACTGGACAATCCACTCGCCGAGATCGGTATCGACCACCTGAATGCCGCGCTGCATCAAGTAAGGATTCAAGTGACATTCTTCGGTCAGCATCGATTTGCTTTTCACCACTCGGGTCACGCCGTGGTCGCTGAGGATGCCGTGAACGATTCGATTATGTTCTTCGCCGTCCCGCGCCCAATGCACTTTTGCGCCTAGCCGCTCGGCGTTCTCTTCAAACTGTTCCAGGTATTGATCGAGCCTCGAGATTGTGTGCGTTTTAATCTGAGAAGCCAATTCCCGCAGTTGCTCCCACTCCGGAATCACGCTCGCCGCGCGATCGCGGTTGGCCCGCACAAACCACAACGCCCCGTCGTGCCAATGAGCCCGTTTGTCGTCAGAAACGAATTGCGCAGCTTCGGTCGAATGGTTCACACAGCACCTCCGCCGCTTTCGACGAGTATTTCGGCCAAGTGCATCACCCGCAGTGATTTGCTCTGACGGCGGATCAACCCCTGCAGCTGCATCAGGCACGACATATCCACGCCCGTCAGCACTTCCGCGCCCGCGGATTCGTGGTCAAAAATTCGGTCGTTGCCCATCATGCACGAAACCGCCTCCTCCGCAACGGCAAACGTTCCGCCAAAACCGCAACATTCGTCGGCACGACTTAATTCGACAAGTTCAATTCCATCAAGCGTTTCGAGCAACTGCCGCGGCTTGCCAAAGCGATCGACCATCAGTTCGCTCGAACTACCCAGTCGCAACTCGCGAAGCCCGTGGCAGCTTTGATGAATGCCCACCTTGTACGGAAATCGCCCCTCAACCTGCCCGACCTGCACAACGTCCACGAGAAACTCGCTCAGTTCATAGGTCTTGCCTTTCAACTCATCAAACCCATCTTTGTCCTTTAGATATTCTTCGTAGTGATGTCGCACCATTGCCGTGCAACTGCCCGACGGGCACACAACATAGTCATACGCCCGAAAATTCTTCAAAAACTTTTCCGCCAGGGGCCTCGCCTCCTCGGTGCATCCCGTGTTCGCCATCGGCTGACCGCAGCACGTCTGCCCCGGCGGAAACTCGACCTCGACGCCGAATCTCTCCAGCGCACGCACCGCGGCCATGCCCACGTGCGGATAGAACTGGTCAACGTAACAAGGGATAAAAAGGCCGACTCGCAAGCGGATACCCGTAACCTCAACGAGGGACTGCAGCAAAGGAAACGAACCAACGAGGGATGACGAAATCGTAATGGTCGCCCCTGACCTCGAACAGGGGTGCATGCCGCGTTTGGGCCCACGGAAAACTCCACAGCGCCCGTCCCTGCGGAAAACACTCCGGCCGCGTTTTCGCAAGGGCCACTGAAGAGGTGCGGCCTCTGCCGCCGGCGAACAAGGGCCGGTTATTCACCACCGCAAATTTCTGCAAACCGCTCACTGGCCGCGCCCCAGGCCAAGACGTCCGTCGGCAGATAAGATTTTAGCTCGAACGACTTGGCTACAATACTGCGAATGTGACCCAGATCCCGGACGTCGCCTTGGCCGAGCGCCTGCGTCAGGACGTTGCCCGCGGCCGTTGCTTCTTCGGGGCCGACCACCACGCGACGGCCAATCGCGTCGGCGGTCATCTGGTTCAGCAACTCGTTTCGGCCGCCGCCTCCCACAATGTGCAATACGTCGAACCGCTTGCCGGCCACCTCTTCGAGCCGATTCAGCGTCCGCCGATACGTCAGCGCCAACGTTTCCAGGCACGCTCGAATGAATTGTCCCTGGTCGTTCGGCTCCGGTTGATTTGTCGTCCGCGCAAATTCCGCAATTTTCTCGGGCATGTCGCCCGGCCGCAAAAAGGGTTCGTGATTCGGGTCGAGGATGGTTCGAAAGGGCTCCGCCTTCGCCGCGGCTGCGGTCAACTTATCGTAGTCGATTTCGCTACCTTCCTTTTCGAAGGCAC
>JAYGDO010000513.1:0-2269 GCA_046582885.1 Pirellulales bacterium
GTCGGGACCGATCCAGCCGAGGCCCGTGGCCGCGCGCGCGCGGAGTACGGTCGTTGGATCGCTCAATAACTCGATCAACGGTTCGACGGCTGGACTGCCAATCCCGCGCAGTGCGGCGATCACAGAATAGGCGAGCCCGTCGACTCGAAGCAGCGGCATGACCGCGGGCAGCGCGGATTTCGCGTCCGGACCGATCGCTTGAATGACTCGGAGAGCGCCTAAGTGATTTTGGGCATCTTGCTCCGCCGCCGAGAGAATTTCAATCATCTTGGGTGTAAACGACTTCGCGGCCGGTCCGAACTTGCTCAGGACACGAAACGCCCATTGACGCACTTGCGTATCTGGATGGTCGATCAGATCTACCAAAGCCGCCGGCGGCTGCTTTAATTGGCATACCCGATTACCAATCGTGCGCGTAAACGGGCCCTCCATCGCTTTGAATGGCGACAGCAATTTTTGCCGATGCATCATCATGATCGTCGGAACAAACTTGAGCGCCGGAGCACCGCTTTGGCAAATCGTGGATAAGGCCTGCTCTCGCGCCTCGCGCGCGGCCGCGGGGTCGTTGTTCTCGAACAGATCGATCACGTGCGGAACCAACGCCCTCTCGCCATTCAGCAGCTTCAGCAACTGCTGCTCTGCTTTTTCGCGCTCGATCGGAGTGGGGGCCGTACGACAGAGGCGAGCGAAATTTTCCAGATGCCTGTCGAATGGCGCGCTGGCCGGCTCCGCTGCAGCGGCAGGCGGGGCCAACACCGCCAGTAGAGAAAGTAAGAACGTTTGCATGTGAATTCCTCCTCGAGTTCGCGAAAGGCCGAGTCCACCACCGCCACAATCAATCTAACGACGATGCGGTCGTTATTGTGTAATCAGTTCGTAACAAGCACCGGCAATTAAGCTGATTGGACGCGGTATCCCGCGGAATTCGCCCATTGGCGGCGGACAGGCTACGGCGGAACGTCCATGAAATAGAGATCGGACCGGCCCTTGCGCTCCGAGACCAGTAGTAATCGCTTCCCGTCCGGGTGGTAGAACGCATAGTCATCTCGTTCCGGGTTCGTGGCCACGCGGTTTGATCGTGATCTTGGTGGAGGAGGTTTTCGCGTCGCGGATTGAGTACCTCACAATTTTCTCAGGCCAGAATGCCCCGCACGAGCTTTCCGTGCACGTCGGTCAGCCGGTACTGGCGGCCCTGAAACTTGTAAGTGAGCCGCTCGTGATCCATACCCAGCAAATGCAAGATCGTGGCATTCAGGTCATGCACGTGGACCGGGTCTTGTGCGATGTTGTAGCAGTAATCGTCCGTGCCGCCGTGGACGTGGCCTTTCTTGATGCCGGCGCCGGCCATTATGGTCGTAAAGCAGCGGGGATGGTGGTCGCGACCGGCGTTTTTGCCCTGGTCTTGCGCGTAAATCGTGCGACCAAATTCGCCCCCCCAGATGACGAGCGTGTCAGCTAACATCCCGCGCTGTTTCAGATCCTGCAGCAGGCCCGCCGTGGCCTGATCCGTGCTCGCACATTGTTTTGGCAGCTTTTCAGATAGCTTGCCGTGGTGATCCCAGCCCATGTGGAACAGTTGAACGAAGCGGACGTCTCGCTCGGCCAGTCGACGGGCCAGCAGACAATTTCGGGCATACGTGCCCAGTTTGGCGACATCCGGGCCGTAGAGTTTGAGGACGCTTTCGGGTTCGTCGGAAATATCCGCCAACTCCGGTACGCTCGCCTGCATTCGAAAGGCCATTTCATATTGCGCGATCCTCGCTTCGATTTCCGGATCGCCGACGATCGCGTGTTGTTGGCGATTCAGGCTAGCCAGGTCGTCCAGCATGTCCCGCCGCAACTCGCTGTCGATGCCCGTTGGATTTGACAGGAAGAAAACCGGGGCGCCGGTATTCCGCAACTTTACGCCGGAATACTTGGTGGGCAGAAAACCGGAGGACCACAAGCGGCTATACAGAGGCTGGGCCCCGGAGGTTCCGAGGGACGAGAACACCACGTAGCTCGGCAGATTTTTGTTCATCGCTCCCAAGCCGTAGGACACCCATGAGCCGATGCTGGGCCGCCCGGCAAGCTGAAAGCCGGTCTGGAAAAAGGTGATCGCGGGGTCGTGGTTGATCGCTTCGGTGTGCATCGAACGGATCAGGCAGATGTCGTCCGCGACCTTCCCGAGATGCGGCATCAGTTCACTGATCGCCATTCCGCTTTTTCCGTGACGCACGAAACGATAGCGAGTTGGCGATACCAGGAGCGTCTTTTGCTTGGATGTCAT
>JAYGDO010000621.1:0-12284 GCA_046582885.1 Pirellulales bacterium
TGGAAGGCCTTTCCCCTGGCCGCCCTTGCCCTGACCTTGACCCTGACCTTGGCCCTGACCTTGGCCCTGACCTTGGCCCTGACCTTGGCCCTGACCTTGGCCTTGACCTTGGCCTTCGCCCTGACCTTCGCCCTGACCGGCTCCTTCTGCGCCAAAGCCTTCTGCGCCAAACCCCTCGGCGCCGAAGCCCTCCTCGCCGAAACCATCTTCCGGAAAGCCTTCGTCGCCAAACCCTTCATCGCCCATTCCTTCATCGCCGAATCCGTCGTCTCCTTCGGCCGCTGCAACTTCCTCCTCGGCTGCCAATTCCTCCGCCAGAGCCTCGGCCGCAGCCAAAGCCCGCTTCAATGCCGCAATCACCTGCTCCTGGGCCTCGACCGCTTGTGGTTGATGCCCGTCGCTCAATTCCAGTTGGGCGATTTCAATGCCTTGCATTGCTTCGACCAGGGCCGCCGCCAACTCATTTCCAGACTGCTGCTCCTCTTGCTGCAGTTGCGCCGCCTGCTGTTGCTGCTGCTGTCCATCTTCCCCTTGCTCCTGCGCTAATTCGGGAACGTAAGTACCGGCGGACCTGTCTAAATCCTGGCCAATTTGCAATTGTGTGGCCTCAAGTTGTGCTTGCTGAGCCTGAAACTGCTTTGCCTCTGCTCCTTCCGTGTCCTTCTTGAGCTCAATTTGGTCCGCGAGGATTTGTTCCAGGTCTTTGATCAAGTCCGCCAAGTCGTCATCGTCGCCGGAAAGGATTTTTTCGGCTTCCCGCAGCGCCTCTAAGGCCCTGTCCTGATCACCGACGGCTCCCACGGCCTTGGCACCAAGTATCTGGTCGTACGCCTTGGCCAGTAAGCTATCCGGCTTGCTGGCTTGCAGCGCCTTTTCGGCGGCGGCAAACCGGCTCTCCGACTCTGTGTCACCTGCCCCTTCCCTCGCCTCGGCCAGCATTTTAAAAAACTGGGTATACTGACTGATCACCAACTGCTGTGCCCGCCCGAGCCGATCCTTATCAATTTTCGCGGCCTCGGGATCAGCGATGATCCGTTTGCCCCAGTCCGCCGTGGACCGCCGCACCCGCGTTTCGTCCTTAATGATTTCACGCAGCTGCTTCAGCAGCAGGTCGTCGACCAGTATCGTATCGGCGCCTTGCAGAACTTTCTCGAGTTCCGCAATGATCAGCTCAATTTCCTTGTCGGCGCCGTTGAGGTGCGGTCCCGCCTCCTTCAGGTTCAACCGCGCCTTGCGCAACAGCGCGGCCGTTATGGGAACGTTTTTTTTGCCCACGTCGGCCAACACCTTGTTCACTTCGGCAAGCTTGTCCCCACCGCCAGCGGCCGTTAAACCGTTGGATTCCAGATCGTCCAACAGCCAGTTGATTCGGCGAACAATCGTGTTGGCTCGTCGGCGTACGTCCAGTTGTCGGCGTTCTTCGGTCAACAACCGCTGCGGCGTGCGAAGCACGTCGTCCTCGGCAACCGCCTCGCGGTTACGCAGACCGGCGCTCAACACCGCAACAACAGCAATGGTCCCTACAATCCACTCGACTCGAAAGCGATTCATTCGTCCACGCCCTCCTGGACCTTAATTTGTTTAACTTTGGTCGACGACACCTTCTCGGCATCCCGGGCACGCTTGATTGCGGCGGTTTGCGCTGCCAATTCAGCCCGATACCATTGTAAATACCTTTCGGGTTCAACTATAGACAAATGTCGCTCCGCCGATCGCCGCACGCGGTGTGCTGAGGCCGGATGCAGGTCGTCCACCACGACGCGGAAAGTTATGTGCATACCTGGCTTTATATCTTCGACGCTTTCGCCTAACGTCCAGGGGTACTCAAATTTCTCGACAGCCCGCACGCCCTTAAAATTGCGGATATCGACCCGTTTGTACTCGGGATTGTTATCGACCGAATATTCCAGCCACGCTTTGGAAAGACCGTGATCGTCGCTGGCACTAGCCTCCAATGAGACTTTTTTGTCGACCGTCGCCATACCCCCGCCACTTGGGCTTTTGAGGTTGATTTCGGGCAGCGCATCGGCCACGACCCGAATGCTGTGCTGGACGCCGTCGTACACGAAATCCTTGCCGCTGCCCCGCTCGGTCCAGCGAAAAGTGTACTTCACAGACTCGTCCGCAGTAACGTCGAACGAGACATTCTGGCCCGTCTCGTCGATGTCGGCATCAAACGATGTTTTGCCCATCTTCACTTGAACGCGTTTGACGGCGGGCTCGCACTTCAGCAACCACTGGATTTTGGTTCCTTCATGAACTTCGAGAGTTAGCTGATCGCTTTCGCCGGCGGCACGATTCATGTAGGCCGGGTAGTTCAGTTCGACTTGCGTGTTTACCACACGGGGCGACTGCACGACGGTGATGCGTCGAATGTCACTGCGGTCGTCGTTGATGCTGACGTAGAACTCTTGGTCTGTCGCCAAGTCTTTTAATTGCCGACGGAACACGGAGGGTCGGTTCTGGACGCTATGCATTGGCAGCGGGGACCAATCAGCGTCACTGCCGGCCGGCCTTTTATAGATTTGTCCCTGCTGGGGAATCAGTCCTTCCACCTCCGCCACCACATCGACCGAGTCGCCGACCTGAACGGTGACCGAGGAGGTCGCCTTCACGATCTGAGTATCCGTAGGGTAGGACACGTCGATGCCTACCAGTCGCTTGAACAAGATGCCGACTTCCTGCTGCCACTGAAAACTGATGGCCGCAAAAAACACCAAGACGCCCACCGCGACGAGAAACAACTGCTTCAGCTGCCCAAAATCGACAATTTCCCGAAAGTCCAGCGGCCTCGTCTGCATCACGGCCTGATCTCGCATGGCGTCGATCAGTTCTGCCGAGACGTTGGGTTGATTAACGGTCAATCCATCGAGTTGCGTGTAGGAGACCAAAACCGACGAAAGTTCCGGATGCCGCCCCTCGACTTCTAAAGCAACCATCAGCGGATTGAAGGGCTTTAGGTAGCGAAGCCACTCGTGCCATAGCACCCAGGCCAGCACGACAATATTGATGAGCAGCAAAAGCAACGCCATGTTAAAGGTCATGCGTGTCTTAAACATGATGCCCCAGTCGATCACGAAATCGAGCACGATCATGACGATCAGCCAGACAACAAACCGCGAAAACCCGCGGACGTTGTAGAACCGCCGTTCCTGGCGCCAAGCCTGTTTGAGCTTTTGTTCGATGCTGTTGGTTGCTGTGTCTGCCATTGGTAAATGAGTTTCTGCTAGACGGATCGTAAAGTCGCCCGCGTTAAGTTGGCCGGATTGGCAAACCGCACCGGCGCCGGTTGTCAATTCCTAAACCAAGTTATCCCTTCGCCGAAAATACCACTCCGTTCCCGCAAAGGCCACCAGCAGGACAAACAGCGGCCACCTATCCCACAAATCCATCTCCATGCGCACTTCCCGCAACAATTCGCCTTCGGTACCCAACTCGCTTTTGGGAAAGTTCTCCAGATCCGCTAGGCTCAAGCTCTTGCCGCCAGATAATTCGGCGATCTGGCGAACCACATCCGCCCGCATTTCCGTCACGCGATCTTCCAGCGGGATCGTCTCCACCACAAACTCGGCCTGGTTGGAGATCTCAGCGTCCTGATCTTCGGTCCGCACCAGGTACGAATCATCTTCGGCAGTAAAATACGCACCGGAGAACATGCCCGGCGAATTGGGGACCGGGGTTAGTTTAACCTCTGCCCTGGTGTCCGGTGCGCCTTTCCGCTCGACGATCACCGTATAGGATTCCCGCGGGTCGGGCTCAAATGACTCGTCCAGCACATTGGCGTAGATCTCCACCGGTTCGCCCGCGCTGTAAGTATCATTCCCCGTTTCCACCGAAATCTGTTTGTTTTGCCCCAGCAGTCGCGAGAGTGTCAGAAACTGAATTGTCTGCCCCCAAAACCTTTCGTGAAATTTGCGCCCCACTTCACGGCGCATTCGCCATAGTTCTTCGGTCGCCACAAACAGACTCTTTCCATTGCCGTACCGCTGCCACGCGACGAGCGGATAATCCTGCTGTTGCTCATCCGACTTGGGCAAGGTTAGCAGGACCGTGGCGCCGGGTTTCGCGCCGTTCAGTTGGGGTACCGCGTACATTGGCCGCACCCGAGACCAGATGCGTTCATTCTCATCCGCGTCGCCAGACAGCGACAACGAAGCGACCGGGTTTCCGCGGCCATCCGCGGTCACGATCGGGTAGACGTCCGGATCGAGTGACTCCCATTGGCCCGTTCCCAGGTTGACCGGGAGAATGGATTCGATCGGTGTGTCTCGATAACTCACCGGCGCGGCCATCGGACCGGCGACCATTAACAGCGATCCACCGCTTTTTTTGACCAGATTGTCAATCAGGCCCATTTGGGTTGCATTGAAATACGACGCGGGGACGTCCCCCAGTATGATCAAGTCGTACTTCCAGGCGTCCTGGACATCCTCTGGAAAAGTAGCCAAGTACTGCGGCGACGCGGCGGCCAGCGCCGGATCGCCCTGGTACATCAGGAATTGGACCTGTAGCCGCGGGTCGCGCAACAGCACCCACCGCAGGTAGCGATATTCCCACCGCGGCATTCCTTCGATGTAGAGCACCTTGATCTTTTCATCGATGATCCGCACTCTGCGCTTTAGACTGTTGTTCTTGTCCGTCGTTTCTCCACTGAGTGGGGAAACGGACAATTCGAGATCGACCGAACCCGATTCGTTCTTCGGCGTAAACACCATGTCCGCGAATTGTACACCGCCGACCAGCTCAACTTGTTGACTGCTCGACAAATCGCTGTCGATGGTCATCGACAACTCGACAGCCGTGCCTTCAAATCCGTGCGAGTTAATCTGCACCCGCAGGGGCACGTGGTCACCTTTGAACACAACTTCGGGCGAAATCACGCGTTGTACCTGAATATCCGGCGGTGCGGGCAACCCGACCCCGATCGGAAAAACCGGAATCCCCTGTTCTTTCAGTTTGCGAGCAGCCTCAACCGGATCTCGGCCTTTTACCGAAGCGAAGTCGCTGAGCACGACGACGCCCGCGATGGGCTGTCCCGAGTATCGCGCAACGGCCTCTTCCATGGCCTCGCCGACCTGCGTCGTGTCCCCGTCCGCCTGGCGGTTCTTTAGCCACTCCGTCGGATTCTCCGCACCACCTTCCGGTCGGAGTTGTTCGTCAAAAGTAAAAAAGCGAACCTGATATTGTTCGCTCATTTTATCGAACAACTTAATTTCCGGATGGTCCAGCATCGCCCGGGCCAGGTCGATCCGGCTGACCGGGCCAACCTGCTGACGCATGTCGTCCACGTTGTCGGCCGTCAAAGCCTGCTTGAGAGGCATCTTGCCGAGCGCCTTGGCTGCATCGGCGACTTCTTCGGCGGTACCGCGTTGATCTTCGGTTTGCATGCTGCGGGACGTATCCAGCAGCACCAGCATTGTTCGTTTGTAGGGCTTGTTCAGGCGAACGTCGGCAACGGGCTTGAGGATGACAATGATCAATATCAACAGGGCCAACCCCTGGCAGGCACTCATGAAGGCCCGCCGCCGCGGTGACAGACGATCTTCGGAACGATAGAGGTAGATGGCCACCGCAACCGCTACCACAATGAGCACCAGCGCGAGAACCCAACCGCCGCGGATGAACATGTCGATACCCGCCACTTGGTGCGAGTCATCGAGACCTAACATCGCTTCGAACATAAAATATTCCTCGTGCCTATTCGGCTATATTTTACCTCACGCCAAAACTCTAAGATCTCCGCGCCGCGGCAACTCGGTTCAGCTGTAGTGACGCACTGACATTCGACTCGCCGTGACTCATCCGATTCGTGAAGTACTTCGCCAAAAAACTCTGCAGCAAAAACACGACAATGCCCGCCACCAACAGGAAAGTCGCTAGCTCCCGCCCCTGACGGCTTTTTTCGATCTCGGCAGCCAGGGCGGACGAATCAAGTATGACTTTTACGCCGGTCGACGCCATTTGATTCTTCAGTGCGCCGGCGTCGATAACCCGGACGTTCGATTCTTTAGAATCAACGTTCGCCGCGACCGCGACGGATGGAATCGTCGCATCGCCAGCGACCCCATAAACACCGGCGGCGTCGGCATCGATGGCACAAACCATCGTTGACCCGACCTGCGTCACCTTGACGTCGCGATCCTGTCCATCGGGACCGACCAGCCGGACCTGATCGCCTACTTGCCGTCCGGTTAGCGCCAGATTCGCCGACTCACCGACGATGACCGGGCGCGATTCCTTGTTGGACACCGTCATAATAGCCTGCTGCAATAACATCGTGTACAAGGGGTGCGTGGCGAAGTTGTTCCACGTTCGGTCGGCAGACGTGGCGAACATGACGACGGCGCCGGCATCCAGGCTGCGTGATAACAACAACGGGGTATCCTGCTCGGCAATCGACAGGATTGTCTCGCATTTCGGCGCGACTTCCACCTGCATAACCTTGGAGAAACGGGCGGCATCCACCACGTCGCCGCGGGTTGCTTTTACTACTGAAGCCAGGGAATGACCTGAATTGACGGGGCCAATTGCCCAACCGACCTGTCCCTCCTCGACCGCGAGAACCTTACTCAGCTTGCCCGGCAACAGCGAACCGAATCTTTGGTTGTACAGTTCGGCGTCTACGTGATCGCCGAGGAAAATTATCAGCCCGCCACCGGCACGTACGAACCGCTCCAAACGCTCCACTGTTTCCGGCGCCAAGTCCGTAACATCCGCCAGCAAGACGGCATCATATTCGTCCAGCTTTCCCAATTCGTCCGGGCTGTTCAAATCCAAGGCCGCAATCTGATTGACCTGAATAGGGGCTCCTTCGTCCGCCTCGCTCGCCTTTAAACGCAACGCCCGAACCGGGTAGTACGTTCCCGTTCGCGCGGCGGTATTGCCGGGGCCGAGGTCATCGACGCACAACACACGAATACCCTGCCTGACGCGGACCACGGTAAAACATTCGTTGTCGTCTGCCAACTCATCCGAGCCTTCGATTAGCTTCACCCTCAGACGCATGTCGCCCAACTCGTCGAAGGTGTAGTTGAAGTCCACGTACTCCGTTTTTCCGGCTTCGATCTTGCCAAACGCCGGCCCCTCGAGCGGCGTGTCTTCCTCTGCAGGCTGGCCCGTCGGACCAACGAAAACCTTGACGACCCCTCCATGGACCGCCTCGCCACCCCCGTTGCGGACCTCGACCTTGAATCGCGCCATGCCGCCTTTTTGCAACGATCCAAAATCGTATCCCAATTGGGTAATGCAGAGATTCTTTAGGCCGACGTCGGTCACCGGCACAACAAACACACTTGCGCTGCGAGTCAACTTGGCTAGCGATTTCTCGGCTTTTTCCGACAACTGAGCCCATTCGTGCTCCTGCGCATCGGTGACGAGATAACACTCGCGGGCCGGCGTCTTCAGTTCCGCTACGAGTTCCTCAAGCTGGTCGATATTTGCTTCGAGGCTCAGCGGATACGAAGTGGCCTCCTTTTGCCTGTTCAACGTTTCATTAAATATCGCCTCGTCGTAGCCGGTTCGCCTTAAGAGAATCTCCGGTCGGTTACTCATTAGCACGAGGCTGACCGGATCGCCCTGCTTGGCCGATGCGAGGATCTCCCCAGTCTTTTTGATCGCCTTTTCAAACCTCGAGTGTTCGCCGTGATTCATGCTGTAAGAAGCGTCGATCGCCACAACCATGCCGACCCGCTCTTCGCCCAGCCAAGTTACGGAGTCTGTATTCAACGTCGGCCGCAGTAGTGCCGCGGCGATCAGCAACAAGGCCAGGCACCTCATTGCAAGGATGATGAGGTCTTCCAGTCGGACCTGCCCCGAGCGAATCACTAGCGCCCGCCGCAGCAACTCCATTGCCGCCCAGTCGGTTTGTCGTCGATGTTTGCGATATAGCAAGTGGATAATAACCGGCACGGCGACACCCGCCGCGCCCAATCCAGTCCACAAGGCTACTGAATTCAAAAAGCCCATAAAAACTCTCGCTGCAGTCGTGTCGTCGTCGTACCAAGCCGGGGCCAGCTTTCGCTGCCACAGCAAAACAATATTTTTATTTTGCCACTACGTGCGCATCCAGCCAGTTCACCCCGCACGGAAATGCCAGATGTTCGCCGAAGTTCACTTCAATCGTCATCTCCGTCGCGCCGGATAAGTCGGCACTGACGGCAAGCGGTTCGCTGTTCGGACCGATCTGCCGCTTCCACACTTCACGGTCGCCCGCCAATATCCTCACGGACACGTCGGCGCGACAACCGACGACCGCCGCCAATTGCGCCCGAAAAACGCGCCCGCCCGTTGCAGTTGCAGACAGCGGGTATCGCACCACCGTGCGAGGCAACATCCGTACAGCTCGCAGGTGACCGCGATCGCTGGCATTAATAACGGCCGGGGGTGATGGCGGCAGAACCGGCCCCACCCGCTGCAATCCCGATGGTTCCAAACGATCGAGCCAAGTGACACCCGGCGGAGTCCGCCGCACATACCGCACGGCATCCCAGGAAAACATCATCGCCCCCAACGTCGAGTGGGTTAAAACCAAGCTGTCGTTCGCGAAAGCCAGCTGACCCCGAAACAGGCTACCGTCGGTCAGTCCCATCTCGTCTTCCGTGCCTCCCGCCTTCGGATCAACTGCCGCCATCACAAACCGCCGCACGCTGCTGCGGGGAATCGGCACGATGCCGAGCGGACAGTCGATCGCGATATTTTTATCCCGTATGTAAATCAGCTTGCCCGGGATCGGTTCTCCCTGCGTACGGTACAGCGTACCGGGTTCTCCCTCGCTGGAGGCAATCGGCACAAAATCCAGGCAGGCGATTTGGGAAACCGGCACATCGCGCTTGCCGAACAGTGGACTTTCGATCGACACGACGCCCTTGGCAAGACCGAGCAATTTCCCCTGCCAAGTTTCGCCGTTGATCAACCGCACGGCCGAGCCGCCGGCCGCCAACTGCGATTCACTCTCGCAAACCGCCAGCAATAACTCCGGCAATTCGACGTCGTGATTGTCAACTCGCAACTTACCATCGTTGGCCAGTAACGGCCCCCGCCGCAGATCGCCGTTATTTGTGCGGACCCGGCCAATCGCCTTGCCAAAGCCAATCGGCGGCGCAGCAACGACCCGTTTGGCCCGCGAATTATTAGTTTGGTAAATGCGGTCGACGTTGATATGGCCCCAGACACGGCGATGTGCATCGATAACTTGTATGCGGGCTTGGCGACCTTTCAATGCAGCCACATCAAACGCCACATAGTCCAACAGATCGTCGTTTCGGCCCGTTGCCGTACGGACTACCTGATCATCCACGATCAGATTCACACAAACGCGATGCGGATACTCACCGCCGCTCATCACGATCTCAATACGATTCAGTTCGATATCAAAATTCGGCGATGACAGCTGTCCTTCGTCGGCGTCTGAAACGACATAACTGGTCAGCAGGTACTTGCCGCGAAAGTCGCCCGCCCGACGCTTCATCACCGCTGTGCCGGTGTTCAAATCACGACTGAAGGCCTTGCCCTCGACCGTCCAACCCCACTCGCGCATCCGCCCAAAATTATTTTCTTCAAAGTCGGCGACTACCACGTCGCCATTCTCTAGCACTGTCGAGATCGGGCCCGCAGGGCGTCCGTCGGCTTGTTTTCTCGGCCCCTGTTTTTCAACAAACTGCCGGTGTTCGGCGAACGTCAGAACGCCGTCACCGTCGCCATCGGTTTCCGGATGCTGCCTAAGCGTCCGCTCGAGAACCGGATGATTTTCAGACGTGACCGCCGCCCGCGCCGACAACGGTCCGTCCGCCAGTGCTACCAAGACCAAAAAGCAAATCGAATTGTTGATGAGCGTGTTCATGTTTGGGCTATCGCGTCTTGGCAAGCGCCGAGCGATGGAGCAAATAACTCGACAATACGTGTTCTATAGGCTCAGCGGTGTTGACTAAGACATAGTCCACGTGCGCTCGCGCACAGGCCGTCTTAATCTGCGTAATGAACTTTTCCAATTCCTTCAGGTAACTGGTGCGGACGCGCGACGGCTGGGTGATCAACTCGCCCTCTCCCTCGAGCCCTACGAATTTCCACATGCCGTTGAGCGGAAATTGCAGTTCGTACGGATCCAGCACATGAAATAGAATGACATTGTGCCCGCGAAAACGCAGGTGGTTCAAGCCCTCGATAAACTCGTCCGTGTTGTCGAACAAGTCCGAAAATAACATGACGAATCCACGCCGCGACATGCGGTGCGCAAAGTCGTGCAAGATCGCGCCAACGTTGGTCCGCGGCTGCGGGTTGACCTTCTCCATCTCGCTGGAGATGTCGTGAAGGACGCGCATCGTGCCCTTGGGCTCGACGTAGCTCTGCAATTCGCCGTCAAACACCCCCACGCCGGCGGAGTCCCCTTGGTCAACCACCAGATATGCCAACGCTGCCGCTAAATACTTGGCGTACTCGAGCTTGGAAATCTGCCCCGACCCGTACGTCATCGACTCGCTGGCATCCAACAGCAAGTTAGCAATAAAGTTCGTTTCCGCGTCGAACAACTTGATGTAATAGCGGTTGCAACGCGCGTAGGCCTTCCAGTCGACGTGGCGGATCTCGTCGCCGGGCACGTACTGACGGTACGCCGTGAATTCACTGCTGATACCGCGGGCCGGACTGCGGTGCAGACCTATGCGCAAACCCTCGACGACCTGGCGCGCCACCACATCAAGCGAGCCGATTTGCGAAAAGATTTCGGGATCAAGATATTTAGACTGCGGCTGTTGCGCCATCGTAAAGGGCTCCATCGGCGGGGATCGCTTCCAGCAACTGGGTCACGACGTCGTCTGTATTAACGCCGTCGGACTGCGCGGCAAAGTTCAGGCCCATGCGGTGACGCAATACGGGCAGCGCCAGCGCCTGGACATCTTCGATCGCCACGTTGAAACGGCCTCGCAGAATCGCACGGGCCTTCGACCCAATGATCAGATTCAGGCAGGCACGCGGACCACAGCCCCACGAAACCCAGTCATTAATAAACTCGGGCGCCTCCGAGCCTGGCCGCGTAGAGCGAACCAGTTTCGATACGTATTGATAAATATGATCCGTCACGGGAACTCGCAACACCAAGTCCTGCAAACCGATGATTTCCTCCTGGCTCAAAACCGGCGACAGTTCCGCCTGGGTGCTGCCCGTCACGCTACGCATGATGTCGATCTCCTCAGCTTCGCTCGGATAATCGACATGAATTTTGAACATAAACCGATCAAGCTGTGCTTCCGGCAGCGGGTAGGTGCCTTCCTGTTCAAGCGGATTCTGCGTGGCCAGGACGAAAAACGGCAGATCCAATTTAAAATCTTCGCCTCCTGCCGAGACCATTTTTTCCTGCATTGCTTCCAGCAATGCAGCCTGCGTTTTAGGCGGCGTACGATTGATTTCGTCGGCCAGCACGATATTGGCAAACACTGGCCCCTTGCTAAACGTAAAGTGCCGCTTTCCCGTTTGCGGATCGTCCTGCAGCACCTCGGTTCCGGTAATGTCCGACGGCATCAGATCCGGCGTAAATTGAATCCGCTTAAATTTCAAGGACAAACAGCGGGCTGCGGAACTCACCAGCAGCGTCTTGGCCAAGCCCGGAACACCCTCCAATAGTCCGTGACCTCTCGAAAAAATTGCAATCAACACCTCGTCGATTACCTGATCCATGCCCACAATCGCCTTGCGGAGTTCGGCCATCAGTTGCTCGCGGGCCTGGCCCAACTTTTTTACCGCTTCAACATCACTACCGGTTGCGGTGGCGGTTCCCTCAGCTTGGTTGTCCATGTCACATTCCTCTGGCTATAAAATCGTTTTGGGTTTCTTAGTCATTTGGCGAAACGGGGCACAGCGTTCGAATGCCCTCACTGGGCGGCGGCGGGTCGCGAGGCCAAAAATACGCCACGGGCACTCCGAGCGCCCGATTGGATTGTCATGTTTGATGCAAACAGTAATCCCCACAAGTACCGGGCGTCGAACCAGCCCCGACGGCGAGATCGGCCGTGATCTTTTCGGTAAATCTGCAACAACAAGTGGCCCATGCTAACAACCGCCGGTATAGTTTTCAACCAATCGGCCCCATACGTGCTTCAATTTCTATGCCGTTGTTGAACCGACCTTAATAAACGCGGCCCCGTCTGTTCATCCGACGCTACTTTATCGTGATTCAAGGCCTTCCTGGAAGCCCCCTGGAACGACAAAATACACTCTTTTTACGACATGCGCAGGTTGCCGCTAATCAAGCGGATATGTACGCTGAGGAACCGAAAACCAAAATGGCGCATGCC
>JAYGDO010000129.1:0-5282 GCA_046582885.1 Pirellulales bacterium
CGTGTGGGCCGAGGCCACACGAACCGGTAACACGGTTGAAATATCCAGCCCGCAGGTTTCTAAGCCGCTCGCCGTCCGCTACGGCTGGGCCGCCAACCCGATTGGCAACTTGGCGAACAAAGAAGGCCTGCCCGCATCGCCGTTCCGTACCGACAACTGGGAATAATTCCCTCGCCCGGTTAGCGAGGAGGGTCGCCTAAAAAAGGAAAGCTGAGGTCCTTACAGCCTGCGCCGCATTTCCGATTCTCTTTCGGCCGTTTTTGCCCGGCGCTGAACCTTGCCCCCTCCAGGGGAGGGCATTTCTGGTCGGCCTTCGTCCTCTGCATTTTGACGGCGGGACAGGCAACGGCCAAAGGCCTCGCTCCAGCGGAATCGCACGCAACGATGACCACGGCGGATGATCTGGTGATCGACCTCGTGCTCAGCGAGCCCGAAATCTCGCAACCGGTATTCTTCAACTTCGACGAGCGGGGGAGAATGTGGGTTGTTCAATACCGTCAGTACCCTGTTCCGGCCGGGCTGAAGATCGTCAGCCGAGACAACCACTGGCGAAACGTCTACGACAAGGTCCCCGCCGTGCCGGGACAACCCGGATTTGTTCCCGGCCGCGATCGAATCACGATCCACGAAGATACCGACGGCGACGGGTTGTTCGACAGCCAAAAGACATTCATCGAAGGGCTGAGCATCGTGACTTCGCTCGCTCGCGGCCGCGGAGGCGTTTGGGTTTTAAATCCGCCTTACCTCCTCTTTTACGCCGACAGCAACAACGACGATCGACCGGATGGATCGCCCGAGGTTCACCTCAGCGGATTCGGTCTGGAAGACACACATTCGAACACCAATAGCCTCCGCTGGGGACCGGACGGCTGGCTCTACGCTTCGCAAGGCAGCACCGTCAGCGGGCGAGTTATCCGACCGGGAATTGACAAGCAACCCGTCTTTTCGCAAGGCCAATTAATCTGGCGGTATCACCCGGAAAAGCGGCGATACGAGATCTTCGCCGAAGGTGGCGGCAACGCGTTTGGCGTCGAAATCGATTCCAAGGGACGCATCTTCTCCGGCCACAATGGCGGCAATACCCGCGGGTTTCATTACGTACAGGGGGCGTATTTGCGAAAAGGCTTCTCCAAGCACGGCCCGCTGTCGAATCCCAATGCCTTTGGCTATTTCGAACACATGCCCCACCACCAAGTAAACCGCTTCACGCACAACTTTGTGATCTACGAAGGAGGGGCCCTTCCCAAAAAGTACAACGGCAAACTGTTCGGCGTCGACCCGATGAATCGCAACGTTCCAATCGCTGAGTTTGCGGCCGACGGCGCGAGCTTTCGCACCAAAGACATTGCGCATGCGATGACGACGACCGACAAATGGGTGCGGCCCGTCGATATCAAAATCGGCCCCGACGGCGCGATTTACTTTGCGGATTTTTACGAGGAACACCCCAGCCACCGGCAGCATTACGAAGGACTGATCGGCCGCGACACAGGACGCATTTATCGCATCCGCGCAAAGACGTCCCGGCCGATTCAACCTTTTGATCTCAGCAAAAAATCGGCCGCCGGTTTGGTCGAATTGCTCCGCCATGAAAATCGCTGGTTTCGGCAAACCGCGCTACGTTTGCTAGGCGACGCCAAAGAGCAAAACGTGGTGGAAAAACTCAGCGAGATGATCGATGACGAGCCGAACCAGTTGTCGCTTGAGGCATTTTGGGCATATCGGCTCAGTGGCGGACGCTATCTTACAAAAACGTCGCAACTGCTTAAAAACAACAACCCCCACATCCGCGCGTGGACGGTCCGCTATTTGGGTGACGAGGAACAGGGCCGCAACTCGATTGCCGCCGGATTGACCGAACTTGCGGCGACGGAACCGAATATCGAAGTGCGTTGCCAACTGGCGTGCACCGCCAAACGTTTGCCGGCGAAGCACGCAACGCCCATCATTGCATCTCTCTTACGGCGAAGGGAAGACACGGGCGACCGTTACATGCCGCTGCTGCTGTGGTGGGCGATTGAATCCAAATGTGCGGACGACAGCGATGCCGTTACCAAGATGTTCCAAGATGTAAAACTCTGGTCGCAACCAATCGTTCGCGATCACATCCTCGAACGCGTTATGCGGCGATTCGCCGCCACCGGTTCGCGCCGCGATTTGTTGGGCTGTGCGAAAATGCTGCGAATGGCGCCCGACGAAGACGGGGCGGGGCGGCTGATGCGCGGATTTGAACTGGCGTACAAAGGCCGGCCGTTGACGGGGCTTCCGGAGGAATTGCTGGCGGCGATCGCCAAAGCCGGCGGCGCGTCGTTGCCGCTGCGGGCCCGCCAACTCGAACCGGCCGCCGTCGCCGAAGCGATGAAGATCATCGCCAACGAAAGCGCCGACGCGATAAAGCGTCAAGAGTTAATCGAAATCTTCGGCCAGGTGCCTCACCCGCCTTGCCTTTCCGTTTTACTCGGTGTCGTTCTGCACGGTAAGAATGCGACCTTGCAGAAATCGACATTGGTGGCTCTGCAAGGTTATTCCGATGACGAAATTGCAAAGAAAGTTCTTGCTCACCTTCCCAAGCTTTCAGCCGACGTCCGCAAGACGGCATTCGCGCTGCTCTGCAGTCGCAGTTCTTGGGCGCATCAAACGGTGAAGGCAGCCGGGGACGGGTCGTTTGACGCAAAGTCCGTGCCGGATCACATCGTGAATCGTTTGGTTCTGCATGGTGACGAGCACTTCGCCACGACCGTCGTAAAGGTCTTCGGCCGCCGCAGCGGACTGACAACGGAGGAAATGAAAGCGCGTATTGCAAAAGTCGCCTCAATCGTCGAATCGGGAAACGGCGACCCCTACAAAGGCAAGCCGCTCTACATGAACTCGTGCGGAAAATGTCACATCCTGCATGCCGAAGGTGGACAGATTGGCCCCAACCTGACGGCTTATAAGCGCGACGATCTAAATTCGATGCTGCTGCAGATCGTCAATCCGTCGGCCGATATCCGTGAGGGATTTGAGGCCTTTGTTGCCTATACCGAAGACGGGCGGACGGCGACCGGATTTATGGCCGACCGGGACGAAAAGGTCGTTGTGCTGCGCGACATCGACGGACAAAACATTTCACTGCGCCGCGATCAACTCGACGAAATCGTGCCGCTCGGACGCTCGATCATGCCCGAGAAACTGCTGGCTGCACTGAGCGAACAGCAAATCCGTGACTTGTTCGCTTACCTGCGAAGCGGCCAACCGCTGCAATAATTGACGGCGTCACGTTATTTTGGTTTGACCGCGGCTCAGTCGATCGGCGACGATTGTGTCAATCAAGAGTTGGGTCGCATGATAAGCGACCATGGGCAGCAGACCGATGCCCCACTGTTCCGCGATGGCGATCTGGATTCCGATCATCAGCGTCTTTTGGCTGCCCGCAATGCCAACGGCGATCCAATTTTCGCGAGCTAGACCGAAGAGACGCCCCAGCCCAAAACCGGCAAACAGTGTGGCTAAGTGAAGAACCGCCACGACGGCTAGCATCATCATCCATTGTTGCGGCACAGGTGCGGTTCCCGCTGTCGAATCGCCGATGGACAGAGAAGATTTCACGGAACCGACTAGAACCATGGCAAGAATGCCGCATTGTGCGATCGTCGAAAGTACGATTTTTTGATCGGTGGCCCAGCGGCCCAACGGCTCGAATAACCGCACGGCTTGCCCGGCGATCATCGGCAGCACACAGACGATGAATAATTCGACGATTCTCTTCGTCAAATCAAATTCTCCGGACATGCCTCTGGTGGTCAGCAGCCACAGCAATGTCGGCGTAACGAGAAAACAACTGATGTTGGTCACCATCGTGACCACCAGCGCGACGGCATCATTACCGCCGGCGCGGCGCGTCCAAACGGCGGCAGAAGCCATTGTGCAGGGTACGGCGGCTGCCAGCACCAAGCCGTCATCCAGGGGCGGGACGAGCGCGTGTTTCACGGCCCAGGCGAACAGCGGAAGTACAAGAAAGTTGATCGCGATTCCAAGTATCGCCGCGCCGGGGTAGCGAACCGCGCGCCAGATAGCGCTGGCATTCAGCGTCCAAGACATGAGGAACAGGACAACTGCTACCTGGAGTTTGACCGGGAAGTTTTCCGCAAACCTGCCCAGCGTGCCGTTGGCGGAAAAGCCGACGAGCAACACGGCCGCCAGCCCGATGAGAAACCACTGGCGGAGCAGAAAGTTCTTCATGCGAGTCCAATTAAACAAACACTCTGCGACCGAGCGGGGAAGTCAGAGCGCCGCTTGACCAAAGCTCTGATTCGCGTCACGGAGCGCCGCCGTTACTTTAAAGCGAAAGGCATTTGTCCATCCGCTCTGCAATCTCGGCCAAACGCTCACGGTCACCGCCACGAACTTCGGCCGTACACCAACCGGTGAATCGGATTTCGGCGAGCGCCCTGCGGACCGCCGGCCAATTAACGTCGCCATCGCCAAGTTTACAAAAGCCGGCCTTTTTACCCCAATCCTTTACGTCGAGTTTGACGATCCTCCGCCCAAGAACCTGGACCCATTTTTCGCTGGGTGCGAACTTCTGATGGTTACCGATATCGAAATAAACTCCGACCCACGGACTGTTGATCGCATCGATGTAGTCGCGCAGTTGTTCGGGCTGTTCACAGAATCCGTTCCAAACGTTTTCAATGAGAACATGCACGCCGAGTCGCGACGCCAGCGGCAGCACTTTGCGAATCTCGGCGATCGAGCGCTCCCAAACGTGGTCATGGGTTTCGTCCTTACCACCAACCCGACCGGGAACAAGCAACACGGATGAACCACCGTAAGCATGTGCGTCTTTGATTGCGGTCGCCAGCGCCTCACGACCCGCATTCCGGGTGGCTTCATCCGGCGACGAAAGTCGCTTCTGCCAGTGAACCGAATCAACCACGCCGTGTACCGGCATACCCGTTTCTTTGCTCGCGGCAACCGCGTCGTTAATCTTCGGGCCGCCCGGACTCGTCAATTCCATGCCGTCGTAGCCAAGCGACTTTTGTACTTTGAATTTTTCCAGGACTGTGCCGCCGGTCCCCACCATGCCCCATTTAACCGATTTGAGAACCTTGCCGCGGTTCGTGCCATTACCTGATGTATCGGCGGCAAAAGTCATTTTTGGAATTGCGAGTGTGCCGAGTACCGTTGTAGCAAAAGTGGATTGAACAAATCTGCGACGCGCTAACAACGACTGGTTCATCACGACGGCCTCCAGTTAACTGGTCGGTCGCCGCCCCCCATTAAAGCGGACGACATTGATC
>JAYGDO010000364.1:0-4636 GCA_046582885.1 Pirellulales bacterium
CGGGACGCCGCGCCAACGTGGGCACTCATTGGCCGCCGTGTTGCTGCGGTTCGTACAGAAATGCCTTATCGTCGAGGGGACGGATCCAGATGTTGCGGAATCGCACGGCATTGCTGTGATCTTGTAAAAACACCGGACCCGTGATGGTTTTTTTTTGGCGTTCCCAGATGGTCTTCAAATAAGGCGTCGCGCCGTATCGGAATGGGTGATAGACCGATCGTGGCTCACCAAATCGCAGGCTTTCCTGCACTTTGTGTCCGTTCAGCCAGGCGGTGATCGATCCCTGCTCGGTGATCTTCTGGTTCGCATCGCGGCGCGGCGCGCGGTAGCGGATATCGAATACCTGCCACATACCGGGTGCTCGACAGGCGTTGACCAGCGGTTTCCCAAATCCATAAACCGCGCCGGCATCGCCTTGGTTCAGATTCTGTTTGCCGAACGAGTTGAGAATTTGCAGTTCGTAGTTGCCGTGAATATAAATACCGCTGTTGCCGGACCCCTTGGGGGGCAGCATGAATTCGACATGAATGTCGGCGTCGCGGAAATGCAGCCGGGAAACGATGTGGTTCTTATTCCCGCCTCCGCGCGTCGAAACGATCGCGCCGTCTTCGATTGGCCAGTTGGCCTTCTCGCCCGCCATGCTCAAAAACAGATTGACACCTTTGCCGTCAAGCAAGACGGTTGCATTTTTGGGAGGCGGCACGGGGATCGTGCTTTGATCGGGCGCGAACCGCTCGGCTTCTTCCGCCGGTACACCCCGAGTCGCCAGTAACAGCATAAGAAAAATCGCGGACCGCTTCATGTTCGTTCCCAGGTTGCTGATGGATGTTCGAAAAGTATAGTCGGCCCGGCAGGTCCGGTTGCCTGCCTAAGGGCAGCGACCCGCATTATCGCAAGCGGTTTGGCGGTTGTCATCCTTGGCGGCGGACGGGTCGCAATGCTGGATGACTCGGCAAAACGCACCGCGTGGATGTCCCACACCCTCAGTTAAACGTCGCCCACCTGGGCGTTCTCGGCATATCTCAAGCCGTCGGACTCCCCTTCCCCGCCTGGCGGCCTATTTGATGCGTCCCAGTTCGGACAGATAGCTGAGCAAATCCAGTAATTGCTGCCGCGGCAGGACCGACGTCAGTCCTGCGGGCATCGAACTGCCGGTCAGCTGTTTTTCGTCGATATCTTGCCGCTTAATGGTGACGAGCTGTTTCGTAGCGAGATCTTGGATGACGAGATCGCCCGTCGCCTGACTTTCTTTGGTCTTTCGCTCGTAACCCTGATGGATCTTGCCGTCGGCGGTGATGACCTGCACCACGGAAAAGCCTTCCTTGACCTGCCGATTGGGCCACAACAGTTCCTCGGCAATCCGTTCGGCCGACAGTGTGGTGCCGATCGCCGTCAGATCGGGGCCGATATCGCCGCCGGTTCCGCCGATCTTGTGACAGGCGCTGCAGGCGAGCGATTTGAAGACGGCCGCCCCCCGCACCGCCTCGCCCTGCTGCCGCGCATGGCCCACGATTTGACGGACGAAGGCCTCGCTGTATTCGGGTGCTTGGCCGGCGGCGGCGATCGACTGGTTGAGCGCGGCGAGCAGGGCCTGGTCGGACCGGCCGGTGGCGAACAGAGATCGCAGGACTTGCTTGGCGGGCGTCGGTTTCAGCTTGCGGTCCCGCAGCGCGGCGGCGAGCGCCTCGGCACCCCCGGTCCGGTTTAAAAATGCGGTGAGGGTTGCGGTGGGGCTTGCGCCCTCGGGATCGGAGTCCGCAAACAGTTCGGCCGCATGGCGGGCGGCCGCCTGGGTGTCGAGGGCGACGAGCGCCTGAATCGCGGCCGAGCGCAGTGCCGGCGGGCTGGGAGTTCGGGCGTACGCAGCCAGCAACTCGCGGCCTGTGGGTAACTGCAGCGCGACCATCGCTTCCAGTGCAGCGGCTCGAACCGGCACCGGGAGTGCCTCGTCCTTGGCGGCGGACAACACCTTGGTTTGCGTCTTGTCGACGGTCCACATGCCCACCAACTTCAGTGCGTTGGCTTGAAGTTGGGGATGGTCGCGATCGATCAAATGATTTAAAGACGCGGCGAGGTCGCCGGCCGGACGAACATTACGAAAACGGGCAACGTCGATCAGCCGGGCTAACGCATCGGCATGCAAACCGGCCTGGTGTTGTCCGGCTCGCGTAAATATTTTGGGATCGAGGCCGTATGTATGCAGGTCCTCGGGACCGCCGACGGCCAATATCGCGGCAATCGCTGATTTTGTCTGTTGCGGATCCAGATCCTCGGACTCGACGAGTTTTTTGAGGGTGTCTAAGGCTTCGCGACCGCCCGCTTCGTTCAAGACGGCCGCCAGGTGGCTCGGTTTGGCAAACGAAACTTCACCGCGGGTGAAGGCCGGCAGCCAGTGAGGTCGCAGATGATGGACCGTTTGTTTGAAGGCGTAGTCAATCCACGGGTCTTTCGGTTGATCCAAAACGCGGGCGGCGACTTCGATTGAGCGCGGCGACGCAATGGCGCTGCAGGCCATTAGCGCTTCCATGCGAACCCGCGGATGCTCGTCGACCAGAAGTGCGGCCAGCAGCTGCAGGGGTCGGTCCAGCCGGTCGTGCCAGCGGCCGACGATCCGGGCGGCGTAGGCTCGGGGCTGCGGGGCCTGCGCTTGCAGCAACCGCTGCAGCAGCCCCGGTTCCACGACTTCGATCGTTGCGTAGGCGCCCAGGGCTTCATAGAGGTGGTGCTCGTAACGCGGGAGTTTCGGGTCGAGCCTGCGAACCCAGACGCCCAGCGCCTTGGCCACCGTGCCCGAATCGCGTGCGGTTAGCGCGCGCTTGGCATGATCTCGCGTCCAATGTTCGGGTGCCTTCAGCGAATCGAGCACCTGCTCGAGCGGAGCGTGGGCCAGGTTGGGCGGCTGGATGACCGGCGCGTCGGCCGATATCCGCCAAATCCGCCCATGCGCTTTGTCGCGGGCCGGGTGGCGATAGGCGTCGTCCTGATGGCAGGTAATGGGGTTGTACCAATCGACGACATAAATGGCGCCGTCCGGTCCAACTTTCACATCGACGGGGCGAAAATTACGATGCCGCGACTGCAGCACGGGCTGCTTCCACTGCAGCGAGAAGCCGGCGCCGTCGCTTTTAACGGAAAACCGTTTGACTTGATTGCGTTTAAAGTCGCCGACGACAAAATCTCCGCGGAGTGATTCGGGAAGGTGGCGTCCGTCCAGATAGCCGATGCCGCAGTAGCCGCCGGGATTGCCAATCGTCCGTAATCGCAGCTTATGCGTGGTGGGGACTTGTCCCGGCGAAAGGTAAGTCACGCCGCCCGCCCCGTCGATGCTGAAAATTTGGCCCCATTCGTCGAAGGCGACGCCCCAAGGATTGCCCGGGCCCATGAAGTCGTCGAGCAGCGGATGCAGTTGCAACCGCCGGGGGCGGAATCGATAGAAGCCGGCCATGAATAGATTGCTTGAGCCCCAGGGAGTTTCCACGCGCGATTCACAGCCGTCGCCCTGGCCAAAGTACAACTCGCCGCCGGGACTCCAAACGAATGAGTTGATCGTCTGATGCGCATCACCGTTGCCAAATCCGCCGAGTACCACCCGCCGCTGGTCGGCCCGGCCGTCGCCATCGGTGTCTTTGAAAAACAAAATTTCGGTGTTCTGGCCAACGTAAACTCCGCCTTCTCCTAACTCGAGTCCCGTGGGAATGTTTAATCCTGTTGCAAAGACAGTTGACTTGTCGGCGCGACCGTCCTTGTCGTTGTCTTCCAGCAGGATGATCTTGTCGTCGGGGATATCGCCGGGAAAGACGTGTGGGTAGGTCGTCGTGACGGTCACATACATGCGGCCGGCCGTGTCCCAGCGAACGGCGAGCGGCGAGGTGAGGCCTTCGCGTTCGGAGGCGAACAGATTAACCTTCAGGCCGTCCGGGACGGCGAATGAGGCCAGTTCCTTTTCGACGTTTGCGTTCGGATCGCCGTGCAGCACTTCGGGTTCGGGACGATTGTGCCCCGGGTCTTTTTTGCCAACGGCAATTTTCCAAACACGCTCCTCCGCCTTGGCAATCAGCGGGACAAGCTTGCCCCACTCTTCGCGGAACGGGATATAGTTGTTTCCGCCCCGCGTAAACTGCCGCTGGGAGTCGTCCCCATAGAGCAATTTCCAGTTTGCCGGCCGCCAATAGTCGTACCATAGCCGGTGCTTCTCGATGACTGCCTGGCGCAGGGGTTCTAAGTCCACCTTGTCGGAAATCTCGAGCGTCAGTTGTTGCATTATCTGCAGCGCGACGTGGGCCTGGGCTTCCGGTTTGATGTGTATGCCGTTATCGGTCAGCCCCTGCCGGGCGGCCGTGAAGAGGTCGACAAATACCAACTTGTGGTCTGCGGCCAGTTTGGCGATAGCCTGCACATATTGCGCGAGATCGGTATTGCGTGCGGACAGATCGGGAATCTGCGGCCTCGGCGGTTTTTCAAACGGCGTGGGCGTAATTAGCACGATCAGGCCGGCCCGTTTTTGGAGCACGTCGATCAACCGTTGGTACGACTTGGTGAAGTCGTCGAGCCCCCGCTCGCCGGCTAAGGACTCGAGCCGACCAAACTGTGCGATGGCCGCGGTCGTGCCGGCGCGTTCGAGTTGGACGGCCAGATC
>JAYGDO010000433.1:0-6125 GCA_046582885.1 Pirellulales bacterium
TCCGCGACCCAGTGGTTCGGCGTCGCGGTTCGGCGCGATCGGTTTGGAGCTAATTGCGTCGTCAGGGTTAATATTCTCGCCCGGCCCAAACAGCTCCGGACGATCCACCTGAGCCTCAGAAAGTTGGGCGGCAAAATGCCACACCAGGAAAACGCTTGTCAACACTGCGGAGAATCTATTCCGTCGCATTCGCTCGTCCTTGCACTCGTGTGAACTGTGGTCGACCGTCGCCGCCTATTCTCGCGATTTTTCGAATCAGGGCAACGATAGAACTACGTGCAATCCCCATTCCAAGTAAATGCGTCAACGACGTAAGTGGCGGCTGTACGGTGGATTGTTGATTTGTGTCGGTCATCTGCGGAAAACAATTACGCATCTGGCGTGTCGTCATTGTGACGTGTCTAGACGTCATTGCGACTGCAGCCAGTCGGGGGGCGTCGCGGCCCCTATTTCCTTTTTCCCGGTCAGTTGACAATTTTAGCGACCAGGTACAACGCGGCGAGTAAGAAGTAAAAAGTGGTGACTCCGATGAAGATGAACAGCCCGCACCTCGTTGCCCGCATACCGTCGGGAAGTTGCCGATTAACCAGTCGATAATTCAGCAGGATCAGGCCGACGGAATAAACCACCGTGCCAAAGATACCGATCACGCCGCTGATCAAGATCAACGGGCCGGGACTATCGAACTGCATTGTTACCGAAGTGATTAGCGCCAGCAAAAGCACGATTGCATAATACCAATTCCGCTGATTTCGTTTTTCGAATCCGGGCCACATGGCGGCGAGTGCATCCAAGTGAATTCGGCTGACACAATCGACGGTGGCCAGCCATGTGTCGGCCAAGAATGTGCCGGCAATAAACAGAAATAAGATGCGTCCGAAGCTGCCCCAAGTAGGCGCGAAGAACTCGCTTTGCACAACGGCGATGTCGAACCCTTTCGGCACCAGGCCTTCGGGGTGTAGCAAGGCAAAGGCTAGCAAGCAGGTCATCAATGTGGTTGCCAGATTGCCAACGATGCCGATCAACGTTTCGATCGAGACATAGCGATACCATTGTTTCAGTCGTGTCTGCGACTCCGGGTCGTGGTCCGGCAGTGCGGGTTGAGTCGCGATTGGCGGAGTTTCACCCGCGCGAAATCCAGATAAACGCCGCGAATAGGCCGCCATTCCAGCGCCCTTCTCCTTCATCCAGTAGGAGTAAAACAACGTCCAGAATCCACCAAGTCCGGCAAATGTTACGGCGGTCAATAACCGCTCGGCATCCGCCTCCACGTCGAATGTTTTCATCCTTTCAAAATCGGGTACGGCGAGCCCCGTTAGGAACTGCCCAATAACGGCGAGTACTTTGGGATGCATGCATGCCAGGACCATTCCAATCAGGGAAACGACGGCCACGACTTTCATGACCCATTCGATCAAAACGTAAATGCCTTTGGCAAAAAGAAGCGCGACCGTGAAAAAGAAAATTGATAGCGATGCCCAGAACAGCGTTTGTTGACCGCGCGTACAGTCCGCCGGGTAGTCGGTGAGTGCGGCGATTGCAGTTCCACCAGCAGTTACAAACGCGCCGAACCATAAAAACGAAACCGTGAACATTAACCACAACAAAAATCCGTAGGCTCGATTAAGCCGAAAAAAACCGCGAAACACGCCCTCGCCGGTCAAAACCGTATACCGTGCGATTTCGAACGTCAGCGGGAACTGCAGCAGGCAGGCAGGAATTAAAATGAACAGGAAAGCCAAGCCGTACTTGGCGATGATGTACGGCCACCAGATAAGTTCGCCACTACCCTGTGCGAGCGCCATCCAGACGATGCCCGGCCCAATGAACATCCAAATTGCCGGACGTGCCGGCATTGGCTTTCTTGCGAATTTTTGCATGGTCAGATTGCCCGCGATGCCGATTCGGCACCGCAGGTTATCACACGGTGGTTGATCATGCAGCGACAGTGTTGCTGGCGACTGCGGTTGTTTCTCTTGACCCCCGATCGACGCATTCCTAGAATGCCGCCCCGCGATTCGATCTAGACGGATCTTCGCGCGCAACGTACTTGGTTGAGATGGGTTATGGAGAAATTGGCGATGACGAAGAAATTCATCCGCAAGTTATTTCTGGTAAGAGGCGTCGGACGGTGCTCGGTGATTGCCACCTGCGGCGGCGCCGTCATCGTGGCTGCGCTCGTATTTCGTGCCATGAGCGGCGGTGAAGATGTAGCGGCCGAGGTTGCCGCGACGAATTCGGCGAAGGCTTCCGCCTCCCGGACGTCGCGATCCCCCGCTCAGGCCAGAAAGCCTTCTCCCAGCGATATCGTGGCGGTTGTCAGCGGCCGGAAAATCACCCGCAGTCAACTTGGAAAAGAGTGCCTGAAACACTACAGCAAGCAGGTGTTCGAGAGCGTTGTTAACCGCTACCTCATTGAACTGGAGTGCCAGAAATTTGGAGTCAAGGTGACGAAGGCGCAAATCGACGAGGAGATCGACAGGATCGCGCAGCGATTCAGTTTGCCGGTCGATCAATGGCTGGACCTGCTGCAAACCGAGCGCAACATATCAGTCCCGCATTACCGGATGGAGATTATCTGGCCGACACTCGCCCTACGTAAATTGGCGGCCGGACAGCTACGAGTGACGGATAATGAGGTCGTCAAAGAATTTGAAACGAGATTTGGGCCTCAAGTTCAAATCCGCATGATCTCGGTCAAGTCGCGCGATGAGGCCAGCCAACTTCAAAAGCACCTGGGGCAAAAGCCGGCGGACTTTCCTCGCGTGGCTGCCAAGCATTCGACGGATATCAACAGTGCGAGCGCCGGCGGGTTGGTGCAACCGATCCGCAAGCACGTTGGCGAGCCCAAGATTCAACAAGTCGCGTTTAACATGCGCGAAGGTGAAATTTCGCAAATTCTGCCGCTGGGCGATCAGTTTCTGATTCTGAAATGCGAAAAGCACATCGATCCGCGTCCTCCAGCCAAGCAACAAATGAAGCAAGCGCGTGAGCTCGTGGTCGAATCGATCCGAGACCGTAAGATCCGCGTCGCCGGCGGTAAGCTGTTTAAACGCCTGCAGGTAAATGCGAAAGTAAAAAACGTGTTGGATGATCCGGTTCTGAGTAAAAAGATGCCGGGAGTCGCCGCGACTTTGAATGGGCATCAAATCACCATCAGCGAACTCGAAGACGCCTGCATAGCCCGCCACGGGCGCGGGGTGCTGGACGCCACGATTAGCAAGTTGCTACTCGAGATGGAATTAGCCAAGTCAAGAAAAACGGTAACGCAGCCGGAAGTTCAGGCGGAAGTGGAACGCGCTGCAGTTTTAGCCGGCATCACCGAAAACGGCGTGGCGGACGTCCGTAGATGGATCAAAATGGTGACCGAACAGGAGGAGATTACCGAGCAGGCCTACGTCAGCAATGTGGTCTGGCCAACGGTCGCGCTGAAGAAACTGGTTGCCGATGAGGTCAAAATCACGAACGATGAATTACAAAAGGCATTCGAAGCCAACTATGGGCCACGGGTTCGGGTGCGGGCGATCGTGATGAACAACCTCCGCCGCGCTCAAGAGGTCTGGGACATGGCGAGGAGGAAGCCGACTCCCGAGCATTTTGGCGAATTGGCCAGCGAGTACAGTGTGGATCCAGGCGGCAAGGCGTTGGGCGGCATTGTGCCGCCGATCCACAAAAACAGCGGCCAGCCGACGATCGAGAAGATGGCATTTCAATTGAAGCCGGGCGAGTTGTCGAGCGTTATTCAAGTTTCCGACAAGTACATTATCATGCTCTGCGAGGGAACCACCAAGCCAGTCGTCGTCGAAATGAAGGATGTTCGCGACGAACTCTATCAGGACCTCCTGGAAAAGAAGTACCGCATGGAAATGGCCAAACGGTTCGAAAAAATCCACGCGGGGGCCAAGATGACTCACTACCTCTATCCGGACATGGCGTCCAATCGCGGCAAAAGCGATGGACTTGGCCAGAATCGCTAAACCCTCGCCTGAATATCGTTCCTCAGTTCGCGCGGACGCCACCGCCGGTTATTCTGGAATGGACGGCCAGTCAGGGCCGTGCATTAACTCGATAGGACTTTTGTCTCCGCGGCCCGTTCGCATGAAGCTCGATAAGCACCTTTCCGACGACCCGGTCGATTACTCGCGCCCGTTTGATATCGATGTGGCGGCGCGGGTCAATCGCTTGCCGCCATATCTTTTCGGTCGTATCAATAGCCTGCTGTTGCAGAAGCGACGCGCGGGGGACGACGTGATCGATTTGGGGATGGGCAATCCGTCGGATCCGCCGACCGAGCAGGTCATCGAGAAGCTGGCTGAAGCCGCGCGGGATGATCGCAATCACGGATACAGTCGCGCATTTGGCATCGACAATTTACTTCGTGAAGTCGCCAGCAAGTATCTAAAAAAACACGGTGTGCGGATCGATCCAGAACACGAGGCAATTGTCTGCATCGGATCCAAGGAAGGGTTCAGCCACCTCTGCCTGGCGCTAATGGGGCCCGGTGAATCCGCAATTGTACCAGCACCCTATTTTCCCGTGCATGCGTACGCGGTGATGCTGGCCTCCGGAAACGTTATCGCGTTGGAGGTTGCCGATAGCGAAAAATTTTTGGCCAACATCGCCTACACGTGTCAGCATTTGCAACCGAAACCGAAGCTGCTCGTTATCAACTATCCACACAATCCGTCGACGGCGACCGTGGAGCCTGAGTTTTACGTCGAAATTGTGCGGCTAGCGAAGAAATATGAGTTCAACGTGATCAGCGACTTCGCCTATGCCGACTTGGGTTTCGACGGCTACCAACCTCCCAGTTTTCTCGCCGCTCCCGGCGCGATCGACGTGGGCGTCGAATTTACGACGATGAGCAAAGGCTACAACATGGCCGGTTGGCGGATCGGATTCTGCGTTGGCCACCGTGACATGATCCGCGCGCTGGGCACCATCAAAGCGTACTACGACTACGGGCTTTTCACACCGATCCAAATCGCCGCGATCGTCGCTCTGCGGCACGGTGATGCCGAAGTCGAATCACAGTCACAAATCTACCAAAATCGTCGCGACGTCCTTGTTTCTGGCTTGCAACGCCTCGGCTGGCAGGTTGAACCTCCTCGCGCCGGCATGTTCGTCTGGACCGAAATTCCGCAAGTCTGGCGGAGTCAGATGACGTCGGTCGACTTCGCCACCATGTTGCTTGAGCAAGGCGACGTTGCGGTCAGCCCGGGAGCGGGGTTTGGTCCCGTCGGTGAAGGCCACTTGCGACTTTCTCTCGTCGAAAATGAAAACCGTTTGCGGCAAGCCGTGCGGCAAATCGGTCGATGTCTTGCGAACAAATAGTCGGCAGGGGTTGGCAGCACCGCTGGCGGGCGTCGAATTTTGGTCTTTCCCCGCCGTCCATGATTTGTTAGTTACGGCGGCCCTACACTTCTAATTGTCTTTTCCCTTGCAGCTAGCTAGCTGCCTTTTTTGGCTGCGATTGAACATGTCAGAATGCGAGATTTGAGATGGGATTATTACGCAGAAATAAAAGTGACGGTTTCCTCAAACGAGTCGTGGCCCGGTTTTCCGTATTAACGGCTGTCGGCGCCTTGGGTTTTTTCGCGATCGCGCGTGCTCAGCGAAGCGACGAGGCGATACCCGATGAGAATCCGGTCGCCGAAAATTCAACCGAGACGGCGGGCCTAACGCCGACAACGCTGACGCCCAATCGTGGCGGTACTCTGGCGACGACGCCGAACAAGCCGACTTCGCTTACCGCAGAGACGGCATCGCCGGGGGCATCCGTGACTGCCCGTCGTTCGCTGCCCGGGTCACCTGCGATCGATGACTCCAATCCGTTGCGAGGCAGTCTCAACGAAACCGTGCGCGCCGCGCCGGCAACGGCGGCGGCGGAGATTGAGCCGGGGCATTTGACGGTCGGCACCACAGCATTGCCCGTCGTGTCCTCCCGAATCGGGGCGGAAACCTCGCCGGGTGGGAGCGCGGACGCTGGTAGTGTTGCGGCGAGCACCGACAACCAACTCGATAATTCTGCATACGACCCAAGTGGCGGTCAGCCCGCTAACGTCGGGGCAAATGGTGAGCTATATCAACCACCGGCCAGAACCGGGGCCACGAGAATCCGGGAA
>JAYGDO010000437.1:0-3553 GCA_046582885.1 Pirellulales bacterium
ATCAGTAGTAGCGGTGCCAGATGGATAAGCCACCGTGATTGCCTGATTGAGTTCATGCTGTCCTCGCTGCCAAATAACACGCGTCCTCGTTTTGGATGCGCTTGAGGCCGCAGATATTCCCGGCCCGCCGGTTCGAGCTGGCAAAATGCGGCGGAGCCCCCCGACGTCGCCCCGGTAGAATAAGGTGCAGCTTCGTGGATTTTACCAACGAAGCGGCGTCCCCCCCGTCGTCACCGTCTGAGTAAAGCCGTCGCGGTCGGACGCACGGGAACGCCCGGAGAAGCGTGTTGTTGTGGAGGGCGGCCAACGGGGTGACAACCGGGCGTGGACGGGCGACCCCGGTCACAGCGGCGAACGGTGCAGGGTTGTTTCTTTGGGGGTTGGGCATATAGGCTCTGCGGATGTGGGGAGCGTGGAGCGAGTAAGCGAAACCCGTTTCCGTCAGTCACCATAATCTACGAAACAACCAAAAAACAGTTCGATGAAGAAACCTCACTCGCTATTCGTGATTCCGCCTTGCCTAGTTGGACTGGTAGCCCTGGCCGTCGCGGTCGGCCTGGGTCTGCCCGGCACCGCTGCGGGTAACGTCTATAAGAGTCGGATCGACGCGAGGTGGTCCGCGGACCATTCACACTTTTGGTACCGTAACGATTTGCCTGAGGGGCGGCGCGAGTACGTTCTGGTCGATCTAAAGAAGGGACGGCGTCAGCCGGCGTTCGACCATGGGCGACTGGCCAAAGCGCTCGCGGACGCGGGTGTTGGCGAGGTCGAGGCGGAGCGGTTGCCGCTGGATCAATTGAGGTTCGATTTGGCCCAGCGCGTCGTTTTCTTTCGGGCAAAAGGCCGCCACTTTCGCTGCGATCTGAAAACGCACGAGCTGGCGAAGATCGAGAACCCTAAAGCGGCCCGCGAAAATCCGCAACCGGAGAGCGAGCGTCCGAATCCCAAGCCGGAAAAAGTTGCCAAACAATATCGACCCAGTCGTAATGTTTCGCCGGACGGGAAGTGGCGGGCCTACATCCACGAGCACAACGTTTTCGTCCGCGCCGTGGAGGGCGACGAGCAAATTCAGCTTAGTCGGGACGGGAAACCAAATAGCAGTTACCAGACGCCCTACTGGGCGGCGAACTCGAATAACCTGGTTTCCTTTCGCGTAGAGCCGGGAGCAGTGGGGGAAGTTTATCTCCTCGAGTCGTCGCCGAACGAAGGCGGGCGGGCCAAACTTCACAAGCGGCGGTATGCGCTGCCCGGCGACAAGTTCACGACGCACGAATTGAACTGGTTCGACGTCGCGAAACGGACTCACCGCAAACCCGAGGTGGGCCTCATTGATTTTCACGGGCCGAAACTGCGGTGGACGCCCGACGGGCGCCGCTTTCGCTACCACAAGATAGATCGCGGGCATCAGCGATTTCGCATTATTGAAGTGGACGCATTCACCGGCGGTGCCCGCAACATCATCGACGAGGTTTCCAAGACTTTTATCTGGACCGAGCATGCCCAGGACCTCGGTGTGCCGCTGGTAAATTGGCTCAAGGCGACCGATGAAATTGTCTATATCTCGGAACGGGACGGCTGGCGGCACCTTTACCTGATCGATGTCGATTCCGGAAAAGTGAAGAACCAGATCACCAAAGGTGAATTTGTCGTCCGCTACGTCGACCGGATCGATGAGGAAAATCGCCAGATTTGGTTCCGGGGCTGCGGCAGGAACGCGGAGCAGGATCCCTACTTAATTCACTACTACCGGGTGAACTTTGATGGTAGTGGATTTACCTCGCTGACCGAGGGCGACGGATACCATAAAATCCAGTACTCGCCGGACCGCAAGTTCATCATTGACTCGTTTTCCCGCATTGACATGCCGCCGGTGCACGAGCTGCGGCGCGTGGCCGACGGTCGCCTGGTTTGCGATTTGGAAAAGGCCGATGCCAGCGAACTCGAAGCGGGCGGGTGGCGGCCGCCGGAGGTGTTCTCGGCCAAGGGCCGTGACGGCGAGACCGGTATTTGGGGGATCATCTGCCGTCCGCAAAATTTCGATCCCAGCAAGAAGTATCCGGTACTCGAAGACATGTATGCCGGGCCGCACGAATCGTATGTGCCCAAGCAGTTCAGCTCAGGCCGACGGTACTCGTCGTGGACCGAGATGGGTTTTGTGGTCGTCAAGATTGACGGCATGGGCACGGCCAACCGTTCAAAAGCTTTCCACGACGTGTGCTGGCAAAACCTCAAGGACGCGGGTCTGCCCGACCGCATCCTCTGGCACAAGGCCGTGGCGGAAAAGCACTCCTGGTACGACATCTCGCGGGTGGGAATTTACGGCGGATCGGCCGGGGGGCAAAGTTCGACCGGCGCGCTGCTCTTTCACCCGGAGTTCTACAAGGTCGCCGTCTCGTCCTGCGGTTGCCACGACAACCGGATGGACAAGGCCTCCTGGAACGAACAGTGGATGGGATATCCCGTAGGCCCGCACTACGCCGCCTCATCGAACATCGACAACGCGCATCGTCTGCGCGGGAAGTTGCTGCTGATCGTCGGCGAGTTGGACCGAAACGTCCCGCCCGAGTCAACCATGCGGTTGGCTGCGGCGCTGATCAAGACGAACAAAGACTTTGATCTTGTCGTCGTCCCCGGCGCGGGGCACGGCGGCGGCGGCAGGCACGGCGACCGGCGGCGCAAAGATTTCTTCCGCCGCCACCTGCTCGGCGTGGAACCTCCCGACCGTAACGCGTCCCAGTAAGCCAAGGGGTTGTCATAGAATCGTCCGGCCGCGGGCCGGCGTGATCTGATTGTGGCAGTGGTGTTAAGTAAAGCAATTCAGCAGAACGAAGCGGAACCAACTATGAAATATCTCTACGTTCTATGGTTGCTAAGCCTGTGCGGTGCTGCCGGTGCGAATGCCCAGGGCTTTGCCAAAGCCGAGTTCAAGGATGCGGCCGGCACCATTCTGCGTTACGCGATCCTCAAGCCCGCAGCGCCGAAGGCCGAAACTAAATATCCCTTGGTCGTGTCCCTGCACGGATCGGGCGGCCGCGGTAAACAAAACTGGCAGCGCAACTGCGCGGCCAATATGGCGCTGGCCAAACCTGAACGCCGGCAAAAGTACCCCTGCTACATCCTGGCGCCGACGGTCAACAGGACACAAAGGTGGAGCGGTGCCCCCCTCGCGGCCCTGATAGAACTGGTTCAATTATTGCCTGAAGAACTTCCCATTGATCCGGCCCGCATCTATGTGACCGGCCAGTCCATGGGCGGTGCCGGCACCTTCGCGGCAATCGTCAAGGAACCCAACCTCTTCGCGGCCGCCGCACCCGTGTGCGGGCGCGGCCAGACCGAATCAGCCAAGCAGATCATCCATCTACCCATCTGGGTGTTTCACGGCGCCAAGGATCCCATCGTACCGGTCAGCGCCAGTCGGAAAATGGTGGAGGCATTGAAGAAATCCGGCGGCAAACCGATCTATACCGAGTATCCGAATGTCCGCCACGACGCGTGGACCCGTGCCTATGAGGACGAAAAATTCTGGGCCTGGCTCAGATCGGAAGAGCACACG
>JAYGDO010000502.1:0-2928 GCA_046582885.1 Pirellulales bacterium
ACGTCGGCACGAACACATGGTAGAGTCTTTCATCGGATGGGGATGACTGATCGTGATCACGCGGTATCGTTGCCGACTCCGATCTTAGAGAACATCGAAAAAGTCCGTGCGCAGTGCGTCGTCCAAGCCCCCTTTTTCCGCTTTGTCTCCGCTCGCCGCCCTCCTCGATTTTAGGCATTGGCGGACGGACAGGCCAGCAGCGGTTATCGCCCAGTCACGCTGCCTGCGGGCGATTTCGTGGTATGTCCGCTCGGTTCTGCGTTGTTGTTGCTCTACATGAATAGCCGCTGAATCGGTCGCACATTGTACTAAATCTCCCGGTTAATCCCCTCCGGCGTTTGCGGTTGTTCGATTGGACACGGATTGTAGCCTCAGTACCGTTAGAACGAGGAGAAGACATTGAGCAAAGTCATCGTACTGGCCGGTGGCCGTGGGTTTCTCGGCGGCATTCTGCAGCGATTCCTACTCGCCGAAGGATTTGATGTCGTGGTGTTGTCGCGATCGGCGACGAAACTGGGGGGCGGCGTCACAGTTGTCCGCTGGGATGGTCGCACTTTGGGCGACTGGCGGAACTGTATCGACGGAGCGCATGCGGTCGTCAATCTCTCCGGTCGATCGGTCAATTGCCGGTACAACCGCCGGAACCGGCGCGATATTATCGCGTCGCGCGTCGAGAGCACGTGAGTTCTCGGAGAGGCGATTGCCGACTGTGTATCACCGCCGGCCGTTTGGCTCAATCTAAGCACGGCGACGATCTATAAACATTCGTTGGAACGGCCGATGGACGAGGAGACCGGTAAGATTGGCGCGACGCGGGCCGCAAAGGATGCCTTTTCTGTTGATGTGGCCCTGGCATGGGAGCGGGCATTCGACGAGGCATCCACGCCCGCGACGCGCAAGGTATTGCTACGGGCCGCGATGGTCTTGTCGAAAGACAAGGGCGGTGTCCTAGAGGTTTTGCGCCGGCTTGTCCGTCTCCGGCTTGGCGGGGCCATGGCCGGCGGCGACCAATACGTCTCGTGGATACACGGCGACGATTTCTGCGCTGCCGTCAGGTTCTTGATCGAGCGAGATGATATGGCGGGGCCTGTCAATGTGTCGTCTCCACAGCCTCTGACGAACCGAGAGTTGATGCGTGCGCTCCGACGCCGATGTGGAGTCCGCATCGGTTTGCCGGCAACCCGCTGGATGCTTGAGGTCGGCGCGTTCATTCTTCGTACGCAGACGGAATTGGTGATTAAAAGCCGCCGCGTGGTTCCGGGCAAACTATTAGCCAGCGGCTGTCGCTTTGAGTTTCCGGATATTGAGACGGCATTGGCGGACATTCTGGATGCGGGGCATCCACTTCAAGTTGCCGGTCTGCCAGCGTGATTAGGCGGCCACGTCGCCCGGCCGTTACTAATTCTGAACACGCAATAAATGACTCGCCGTACGAATGAACAGAGCGCCGTCGCCCACGGCATAGGAGGCCAAAGTACGCTGGTCGAGTTCGTTGCGGGCCAGTTCTTTGAATTGTTTCGAGGCGGCGACCACGATCCCGGTGCCCTGCTCGCTTTGGAAATAGACGCGGCCCTCGGCGTAGAGCGGTGATGCCGAATAGTTGCCGCCAATCCGTTCTTGCCAGTGTACCGTACCCTTCTTTGCGTCCACGCAGGTGGCGATCCCGCGGTCCGAAACCATGTAAAGCTCGTCGCCGACCAGTAGCAGCGACGCCGTATGCGGCGCACCTTTTTTCAACCGCCAAGCCACATGGGAATCGGTCACGTCGCCACGCCCGTCCACGCGGATGGCGAGCACGTCGGGCGAATCGAAACTGGTCGAAATGAATACAAGTCCGTGCCCAAAGACAGGGCGAGGAATTACCGAATAGCCTGTGTATGCGACCCGCCAGACTTCACCGCCCGTTTTGGAGTCCAAAGCGCAAACCATGTCGCTGCCGCAGCTGATGATTTGGCGTTGCCCTTTGACTTCGATCGCCAGCGGCGTTGAAAACGAGAATTTCTTCACCGCCGCGGTCGGTCGTTTCGCCTGCCAGATCGTTTTTCCGTCGATGCAGTTGAGCGCAACGATGAGTTGCTTGTCGTGCCCATCGCAGCTGAATACCAGCGCTCCATCCACAAGGGCCGGCGAGCCGCCGTTGCCGTGCACGGGGGCGTAATCGATGCGAGTCCGCCAAATCACCTTGCCGTCGAGACCGAGGCATGCCGTTCCCTGGTGCCCGAAATGGACATAGAGGTTGCCGCCGTTGACAATTGGCGATGAGCTGGCGTGACTGTTCTTGCCGTGAATCCGCGGCGCGGTCTCGCCGTCTTGCGAAAACACCTCCACGTCCCAAATCTGTTTGCCCGACTTGGCGTCTAGGCAGACCGCCCGCAGCGAGTAATCGCTCTTGGGCTCCTCGCCAGCGGCCACGGCCGTCGTCAGATAAATGCGATCTTGATACACCGCCGGCGAAGACCAGGACGTGCCCGGAAGCGGTTGTTTCCAAACGATGTTTTCCGTAGCGGTCCATTCCAGCGGCAATCCTTTCGCCGCCGAGTATCCCTGTCCGGTCGGCCCGCGAAACTGGGGCCAGTCGTCGGCTGCGGCCATTGAATGGCAGCAAGCCTGCGCGGCAAGCAATACGGCGATCGTGGAAATTCTCATGGGGTGTTCCTTCCGTTGGAGTAGATTTGCCATGCCGCATAACTTAACCTTCGTCTAACCGCGGCCCAACGGGGATCGCGTTTGGGCGACTCCTCGGCTGGAAGGGCGTTTTCCGCCGTGCCGCGTTTGAACGAGTCAAAGCCGAATTTGAGCGAAGCAGTGCCAATCAACCTAGCAGGCCGGCCGGCTATGCCTTTTCAGCTCGCTGATGCGGCCGATCAAGTTTACGAGTTGAGCGATTTCTCAGCGGGTTGGCTGCTGCTGGTTTTTCACCGCCACCTG
>JAYGDO010000532.1:0-2273 GCA_046582885.1 Pirellulales bacterium
GTCTGTCGATGAAATGCCGTCGCTAAATGCTGCATCGGCGTGGCGCTGGGGAGTAAGTCGCCGGCGAGCTGCTCGATCGTAAATTGATCAAAAGGCATATCGTTGTTTACCGCGGCGATTACCCAGTCCCGATATCGCCAAGCGTTTGGACGCGGCCGGTCTTTTTCGTACCCGTCGCTGTCCGCATAACGCGCCTTGTCCAGCCAGTGTCGCCCCCAGCGCTCGCCGAAATGTGCCGATGCGAGCAATCGATCGACGAGCACTTCATAGGCCTGCGGTGAACGGTTGTCGACAAAAGCGTCAACAACGGCCGGTTCCGGCGGCAAACCGATCAAATCGCAATAAAGCCGTTTGATGAGCGTGTGGCGATCGGCTGCCGGTGATGGCGAGATGTCCGCCGTTTCGAGTCGCGCAAGCACAAAAAAATCGATCTCGTTGAGAGGCCACTTTTCGTTCTTGATCCGAGGCGGCAGAGGTAGCTGAATCGGCCGGTAAGCCCAGTGCAGGGCCCAGTTCGCGCCGCCCGCAATCCAATTCTGGATGCGTGCGATTTGTTCGGCGGTGAGCGGTTCGCCCTCGGGCGGCATTCGTTTTTCGGGATCGTCGCTGGTAATTCGGCGAATTATTTCGCTAGCTTCAAGGTCGCCCGCCACAATTGCACGTTCACCGGAATCGAGTTTCGCCAGTGCTGCTTCGGGCCGATTCAGCCGCAGCCCCCCTTCCGCCTTGTCCGGACCGTGGCAATTCAGGCACTTTTCCACAAAGATGGGCCGCACGTCGCGCGCGAATTCGACCGTAGATTCACCCGTTTTCCCGGGGGCGGCTGTTTCGGCGGCGGCCGGACAGGCGAACAACAGAAAAATAGCAGCCGACAGCCCGCAGGCAGGATTCGGTTTGAGCATCGGTATTTGATCCTCGGGTTTGTACTATTATGCTCGTACTACGGCTCGGGAATCAATCCACCGATTCGCCGCGCCGTCAATAAAAGCATCCGGGAGAACGAGCATGGAAATGGATAAGCTGGTGTCGCTTTGCAAACGGCGCGGATTCTTGTTTCAGTCGAGCGAGATTTATGGCGGCCTGAATGGATTTTGGGACTACGGTCCGCTGGGTGTCGAGTTGAAACGGAATGTCAAGGAAGCTTGGTGGCGGGACATGGTATCGGGACACGACGACCTGACCGTGCCGGCCGGGGCGCCGTCTAACTATCAAATGACGGGACTCGATTGCACAATCATCATGCACCCGCAAATCTGGAAGTGTTCGGGGCACTACGATCTTTTTCACGACATGATGGTCGACTGCAAGTCGGAGGGCTGCAAAGGCCGCTTTCGTACCGATCACCTAGCCACCAGCGAGTGCCCTCTGAAGCCAAGCAAGCGCCCCGGGGATCACGGCAAATGCGAATTAACCGAGCCCCGCGAGTTCAATTTAATGTTCAAGACGATCGTGGGAGCAATGGGCACGGAAGAAGACGCCGCCTTCTTGCGGCCGGAGACAGCCCAAGGGATTTTCGTAAATTTCAAAAACGTCCTCGACAGTACGCGGGTGAAAGTTCCATTCGGCGTTGCGCAGATAGGCAAGAGTTTCCGCAACGAGATTACCCCCCGTAATTTTACATTTCGCTCGCGGGAGTTCGAGCAGATGGAGATTGAATTTTTCTGTCGACCGGAGGAGTCGCAACAATGGTACAAGTATTGGCGTGACCGGCGAATTCAGTGGTATCAGGATCTCGGCCTGGCCGGTGACCGGCTTGTTTTACGGGAGCACGACCCGCAGGAACTCAGCCACTATTCCACCGGAACGGCCGACGTGGAGTACGCCTTTCCGTTTCTCGGCGATGGCGACTTCGGCGAATTGGAGGGAATCGCACACCGGGGCGATTTTGACCTGCGCAGTCATATGGAGGGCAAGCTGGACGAAAACTCCGACCCGCTAGAACTCGAACTCGGCACGGACGGCAAACCAAAACACAAAGGCAGTGGCCGCGACCTGACTTATCGGGACGAAGTAACCAACGAACGTTTTACGCCGCACGTCATCGAGCCCTCGGCGGGCGCGGATCGCGCCACACTTGCATTTTTGTGCGAGGCGTACACCGAAGATGAAGCGCCCGACGAAAAGGGCAACATGAAAACCCGGACGGTAATGCGATTACATCCGCGACTGGCCCCGATCAAGGCCGCCGTGTTTCCACTGGTCAAAAAAGGCGGCATGCCCGAGGTTGCCAAGGAGATTTACCTCGCCCTGAAAAAAGAATTTAATGTGTTTTA
>JAYGDO010000570.1:0-3110 GCA_046582885.1 Pirellulales bacterium
CGTGTGCTCTTCCGATCTTTTCCCGGCCCCCGGCACATGGCCAACGGCTCGTTGAATTTCAAATTCGGAAAGGCGACGGCCAAGCGGTAGGGCGGCGGCGGGTCGGGCATCCCTTTGATCTTCGACGAGAGAAACGGCACGCGACTTTCGATTCCAAAGGGCCATGCGTCGTCGGCAGCCGCCGCCGACCGCGAAATACCGAACCCGAGTCCCGCCCAGGCGACCAAAAGCAGAAACGTACATTTCGAGGTTCGCTGCATGACTCGAATCCTTGATCGACCAGTATCGCGGGTTGCTAATTCGGTTGCTATTCAGCCGCGAGTGTAACATTCGCACAAGGACGTTGCGAGTGTTTCGGCAGGGCGGCGGGCGAACTACCAGAACAGAACGAGATTCAAGTAGCCGATCACGACAAACAGCAATCCGGCCCACACGAGCGGCCGCTTGTAGACGGGCAAAACGCCCGCGACCGGGAAGGGATGCTCGGCCATCGGCGGGACGGCCGCTTTGGAGATTTCCAGCCAGGAGGCGGCTTCGCCCACCGGCGGCAGAGGGTCTGACTCCGGGCGGCCGGCACCCCAGCAGGTGAGTCCCGCCAGTTCCTTTTTTTTCGCCCATCCCAGCCACAGACTGGTGAGCACCATCACCGCGGCCGTGATCAGGATACTCCATATATATCCCCACCATTTATCCGTCCACCAAACCGGTAGCGTCCCCAGCGAAAACCACTCCAGCAGCGGATTGGCAAACCGGCTGAGGCCATACAGGATGCCGCCAATCAGGCCGACCGAGCCGGATCTGCGGCTGACGGGCGTGAGCACCCCCATCAAATAAACGGCCAGCAGCGGGATCACCGCCACGCCCGTCAGTTCCATGTAGAAAGCGACCATCCCGTCCTTCAGAAAAGGGATGTACGCGAACGAAATCGCAATCGCCGCAACCGTAACGATGCGGGAAACGCCAAGATAGTGGCGGTCGTCGGCGTTGCGGACGATGAACCGGGCGTAGAAATCGCGGGTGAAGACCGCGGACAGCGCCGAGCCGATCGAGTCGTAGGTTGACAATCCGCCGGCCAGCAGACCGGCCACGACGATTCCCGCCAACCCGGATTTGGCCTCCACCAGAAACTTCTCGACGAGCTGGGGAAAGATTTTGTCGAACGATGCCAGCTCGGGAAATTCCGCCCTGCCGAGAATACCCAGGGTAACGTTGAACCACATGGCCACCGCCGTAACGGCGGCGGCCAGCACGGCGGCCATTTTGACGTCCCACTTCGAGCGCGAGCCGAGCATCCGCATCGCTTGCGATTGGTTAACGACACAGTAGGCGGTCAGTACGATCATGTAGCCGATCACGATCAGCGCGGCCGGCGCGACCTTTTCCCCGCCACCGCCGACGTGCAACATGGTGTTCGCCAGATCCGGGTCGATCTCGGTCAATCGCGATTCGAGCCGCGACCAGCCGCCGACCGCGTTGTAGACAATCCACCAAAAGGTGACGGACGCCGCGAACATCACCACCGACTGCATGGCGTCGGTGACGGCCACCGATTTCAGGCCGCCGGTCGCCGTGTAGGCGGCGGCCAGCGCGGCGATGCCGACAACCAGCCACCACGCCTCCGAGTCCCATCCGGTAAGGACATGGAACATCAGATAAAGTGAATAGGAAACGTTCGCCAGGACGTTCGTGCGATATTGGATTTGAATAAAGACGCTGATCAAACGCGTCGCCGGACCGAACCGGTACTCGAGGTATTCCGAATTTGTGTACATTCCCAAACGGTACATCGGCAGGATGACGACATAGGCCAGCAGCAGCCAGCCGAACGTCATCCCCAGCCACCAGGACGAAATGTAAATCATGCCGCCGCGATACGCTTCGCCGGCCACGGCCACATAATCGCCGCTGTCCACGGCGGTGGCGAACATCGACAGGCCGACAATCCACCAGGGCAATCCCTTCGCCGCCAGAAACCAGTCAACGGTGCGGCGCGTCTTGCGGCCGTACCAAAGGCCGAAACCGATAATGGCCCCGTTGACCAGAACAACCAGACACCATTCCCAACTCGTCAAAGCGTTCTCCTCATTCGTCCAGGCGCATGCCTGCCCGTTCTCGTCCCAGCGGTTAAAAGCGATCTCGCCGGCCGACGCCAATCGCCGCCGCGCGTCCCGCCACGATCGCGCCCAGTCCGCTGCGTCGGTCAGTTCGGTTTCCGGATGCGCGCGGCTCCGCGCGACGAACCCGGGAAACCAGGGCCGGCCGGTCGGCTGGCCGATGGGTTGATACCGCAGATCGAAGCTCCAGCGAATTTCATCGCTGCCGTTGGGCAAACCCGCGTGCCTGGTTTTGCGGTGCAGCAACAACACGTCGCCCGGCTCCATCGGCACGGCCACCTGGTCGGCCAACAGACTCGGCGGAATGCAGACCTGGTTTTCAGTCAACGGGTCTTTGCTGCGGCAGTGCCGCGCGAGTTCGCCACGATGGCTGCCGGGAACGACTGCCAAACAGCCGTTGTCGACCGCCGCGCGGGTCATTGGAAACCAAACGGTCAGCATGTCGGTTTGATCGGCCGCGGGATCGACCACGCCTAAATCCTGATGCTGGGCGATCTGCGCGGTCAGTCCCGTGCGGACCGAATCGGGCAGCAGACGTTCGGGCAATTTGACCCGCGTATGCTGCACCGGATTCGAATAAATTTCCGGGCCGACGAACCGTTCCGCCAGATCCAGCAGACGCGGGTTGCGGAGCAGGTCAAAAACGGCGGGGCCGTTGTGAATCGGCGTCGCTTCGGTGATGCCCGCCTGCGGCAGTGAAATATCGAACTGCTGGTCGTACACCGGCGCGGCTTCGGCAAAGATCCGCATCAACCGCTGGGCGAACGGCATCCCGCGATACGGCCTGCTCAGTTTGCCTGCGGCCAGCAAACGTTCGGCCAGATGCTCCAGCAGCTGTTCGTACTCGCGGACGACCGGCGCCAGGTGCTCTTGCGGATCCAGCCAACCCCGGACGACGGCGTAGCCGTCGGCGTCAAAACGTTCGGCGACTTCGGGGCCGATGCCCCGCTGGTGCGTGCAAGTGGGAGACAATTCGCGGCCACCTTACTTTGCGGA
>JAYGDO010000632.1:0-6995 GCA_046582885.1 Pirellulales bacterium
CGTTTTCGAGCATCAACTTGGCCAGCGCCTCGAGTCGTGCAAGTTGTTGTTCAGCCGGCTCTTTTTTGGTGAGCTTGAAGCCCAGAACCAGATTCGGAATCTCGAGTTTTCCCTCGCTCTCGTTGAGCCCGTCGAGCAGCATTTTTGCCATGAACTCTTCGCTGCTGGGCCCGTCTTCGTCGCCGACCAGTTCGTATTGCAGGGAAGCCGTCTGCAGGGAAGTCAGCAAGGCCAAACCGGTCGCGAGCGAATTGGTGACCTCGGCGTCCGCGTAGCAAAAGATTTCATGGGATGCCATGTCCGTCAGCAGGTCGACCAGTTGCTGGTTCTCCGGTTGCTCCATCCACTGTTCGTAGATCGCCAACTGTTCTCCCAGGGTCAGGTTTGCAATCAGCTTCACCTGCAGCACGGTCTCCCAATCATTGAGCTGCTTCCACCAGTTGCTATCCGTGACGATCTTGATTTGTTCGGCGAGGCGCATGCTCGATGTGTAAAACGCCGCATCTTTCGGAACCAGCGTCAGGGACGCGGCCGGGGCATCTTCCGCCTGGGCGGGTGCAACTGAGGCCGTGACCACGCCCAGGGCGGTCACCAAAACAACGGCGAACCGCCGCAGCGGCGACGCTTGCTTAAAAACGGACGGCATAGCAGAATCCTCTTGGACAAGTAGTTAAAAATCAGTACCGGGAGACTCGCCGCTCATTCTAAGGCGGCGAGAGTGTCGAGACAACGGGCGGTAGTCAACGGATTGGTACCGAACAAGCCGCGAATCGCTCCGCCCCGCGAACCGCCCAGCGGTTACCTTGGGTGATCGACCTTGGTTACCGCGATAACCGACCGTCACTCACCCGCCCAGTAGTCGAAGACAAGCACCTTGTCGATGCGGGGCCCCACTAGTGCGACAAAATCCTGATGAGCCGGATGCGGCAGGTAGGCGGCACGACTTGCTTCGTTGCGAAACGTAACCAGAAACGCGTGCGTAAAACCGTCGGCTTTACCCTCGACGCTAACGTCCGTTCCCGCCTCGAAATCGAGAATCGCGTCGATCTTGCTGGGCAGTTCCCCAAACGCAGCGACAACTTCGCCGATCTGTTTGTCGCTGACATCTTCTTTAAATTTAAACAAGACGATGTGCCGCAGCACTTTTTTACGGTCTTCATTCACACCAAGTGCCTCCAACATTCGGGCGGCAACAAATTCGTTGCCTGCTTTATTCAAATGGACAGTGTCGGATGTCAAAATACCACGATCCTTGCCTTCGGCATTCTCTCGCTCTAAATGGCCGACGAACTGCTTACGCAGATCCAGCATTTGCGAACCGGTGGCTTTGGCGACTTTGCGGCTGATCGCGCTATATTCCTCCAGCATATTGTCAAGCGGATTGCTACCGCCGGGCTTTTCACCGATCACACTAGGCGTCGCGAGAATCACTCGCCCGCCCGCTTTGTTGATGCGTTTGACCAAGTCGTGAAGTCCGCTTTCGTATTGATCCTTGGGCGTCCCTCGATTGCGAGTCGAATGCCAGACATCGTTGATGCCGATATAAATCACGACGATCGTCGGCTTTTGGGAAATTACGTCGCGATCGAGCCGCTTTTGCAGATCGGGAACTTTATGACCGCTGATTCCGGCGCCGATAACTTTGATTCCGAGGTCTTCGTAGGCCGCAGCGATCTTTTCCCGCACGAGCGACACGTAACCTCCCGGCCGCGCGCCGGCTTGCGTTATCGAATCACCGAGAAAAACGATTCGGTCGCCGGGTTTCAGCCTGGGAGAGTCGGCGAAAGTCGAATCTGAAACAAAAACCGAACAGATTGTCGCCGCCATGATTCCGCTAATTCCCAGGGTATTTTTCCGCATTGCGTTGCTCCCAGTTGCTGCTTGTCCACACCTGTCCGCACCCGTCCGCACGTCGTGCGAGCGCCGTGCGAACGCACGGCGAGAATGTGCCAGATTTTGAATGTAGCGCCTTTGCGCCTTTGCGCGAGTTCCCTTTAATGGTGGTTTACATCATACGTATCCAGTGCCCCGATCGCAAACCTGCCAAAGTATCGCATGCAGATTCAAAACACCGAGATTATCGACACCTTTGCCGAAGCGTTTTCCATGTGCTTCGCCCGATTGGTGGTGACGGCACACGACGACTACTGGCTCGATGCCGGCTTGCGAGAATTTACCGGATATAGTTCGTCGGTAATCTCTTGCGATGCTGAAACCGGCATCGAAAGGCTGTTGTCGCAAGATCAAACACCGGATGGCCGGATCGGCGCGTCAGTTTTAGTGTTTGGATTTTCCGTCGAAGCGCTCGCCAAGTCCGTCCCAAATCGCGTCGGCCAATGTCTGATGACTTGCCCCACGACGGCCGTTTATGACGGACTGCCGGAATCCGATCAGCCGATCGGACTGGGCAAGCAAATCCGTTACTTCGGCGACGGCTTTCAAAAAAGCACACTTTTATTTCGCCGCCGCTATTGGCGGATTCCCGTGATGGATGGCGAGTTTTTGGTGGAGGACAAGGTCGGCGTAGCAAAAGGTATTGCGGGCGGTAACATCATCCTTCAGGCCCGTTCCGCCGACGCGGCGCTGGCCGCCGCCCGCCGCGGCACCGAGGCCCTCGATCAAATGGATGGTGTGATCGCGCCGTTTCCCGCGGGCGTTGTTCGCAGCGGCAGTAAAGTCGGCTCGGTTTACAAGGGGCTCGTTGCCAGCACATCCGATTCCTATTGCCCGACGCTGCGGGGCCGCGTGGAAACAAATTTGTCGGATGCGGCAACCAGCGCACTGGAAATCGTCCTCGATGGAGTGAGCGAACAGGCCGTAGCCGCAGCGCTGCGGGTGGTGATTCAATCCGCTGCCGGAAACGACGTGGTTGCCATTGGCGCGGGAAATTACGGCGGCAAGTTAGGCAAGTTTCAATTTCACCTGCACGACTTGCTGAAGTAAAACGATCACCCGACGATTATGCAGCCGAAATGTCGCCCACGGAGTCGCCGGACTACTTTGTGGGGCGTCTTCCGGATGGAATGTGCTTCAGCCGAATCTGCTTCAGGTTGATCAAGCGCGTGCCGTCGGGCATTTCTTTTGGCTTGACGACCAGCCGGTACCGCCCGCCGCGTTTGATCGCGATCGTTTTGCCCGGATCCGTTACGTAACTGTCCCATCCGCCAGTATTTCGAACACGAAAACGCACTGTCCGCCCGGCGGCGGTCATTTCGACGCTGCCATGCACGGCAGTTTCCGCCGCAGCGTAGGTCACTTCGAATCTGAAGAAGCCTGGCTTGTTAACGAGAAATTGCCAAATGACTGAATCAACATCCGTATTCCACTCGATCACGTCGACGTTCGTCTCGGCACCGTTAACCGTTGCCATATTGCATTCAAGCACCACGTAGCCATCCGCTCCTTGCGCGACGACGCCTTCCGGAACGATTACCGTTTTTCCGGCAAGCGATTCGTCGCTTTGCTCCGGCAATTCGATGGGCGAAGGACCGACCGATTCGATTTCGACCGACTGTGACTTGCGATACTTCACGAAAATGACGAGCGCCACGAGGATGCCAATGATGATTCCGGATGATACCAGGAACGAACTAAGCGGGATTCCCGTGCCACGCGGGAGCGGTTCGGACGGGCCTGCATCCGCCGCGCGGTAGACGGTGGTCCGGTTGTGAACGACAGGAAGCATCGGATCCGTCTCCGCCGGCGGAAAGCTGGACGGCGGGGCAACCGGCGACAAAGAACTGGCTTGAAGTGCCTCCGGCAGCTGCGCGTCATACCCGGCTTTGGCGAGCGGATTCAGCAGGCAAACTTTTGCCGCCGACACCGCGTTCAGCACCGTTTTCAATGCGTCGGCATGATCGGCCGTTTGAAAGCTCCGCAAGTAGGCGGCGCGCTGACCTGCCGCGGCCGAAATCACCTTGTGATCGGATTCGTATCGGGCGATCCCCAGCAGCCGATAATGGTCCGCCGGTTGTTCGCTGGCCGGAATTCCCAGCCATTCGGCGTAAGGATCAAATTCGTCGAACATGGCGGGCGAAGGCGTGAAAAATCATACCGTGTTGTTAATCCAATCCATTATGGCAGTGCGTCGATGAAATCGTCGAGCCGCCGGTAGAATTCGTTTGGCTGAACGCTATTGTGGCCACCACCTTCGACGGTAAAGAACACCTTATCGGGACCGTCGGGCCGGTCGATGGAATCGTACAGCCTGCGTCCGAGTTCGATCGGAATCAAGTTGTCGCGATCACCGTGGCTTTGCAGCAGAGGGCCGTCATATTTTTGGATTTTGCTGAGTGAATCCAGGCGCGACCGCATCAGCATTCGTACCGGCAGCCACGGATAGTGGATTGCCGCGACATCCGGCAGCGACGTGAACGTGCTTTCGAGAATCAGTGCACGGGCCCCGTCCTTCGCGGCCAAATCGACCATTACCCCGCCTCCCAGCGAGCGGCCCATCAGCACGATCTCGCCCGACCCGACACCCGACAGTTCGGCCAATTTCGCCCGCGCTGCACGAGCATCGGCAAGGATTCCTTCTTCGCTCGGCCTGCCGCCGCTTCTGCCGTAGCCACGATAATCGAACAGGAATACGGTCAAACCCCGCTTTTGCAGTCGTTGCGCCATATCCACACGATTGGTGATGTCGCCCGCATTGCCGTGCGCGAAGAGCACCACCTCGCGTGGCGACTCATGCGGCAAATACCAGCCGTGCAGCTTCGTTCCATCGGCCGCTTTGAAATAGACGTCTCGGTAATTCAATCCTGTCGGCGACCAGGCCGCACTGCCATCGTATTTACCCGGAAAGAAAATGAAGTGGTGCTCAAAAATCATCATCAACACAACGACCGACAAATACACCGCCAAAAGCGCGCGAGCGACACGGACCCCGCTTGATAAAAATCCGCGAGGCGGCTCTCGGTCAACCGCCATGAGAACAGCTCGTGTCGCGTAAAGAATTTGAAGCGAGGAACACCCGATCCTGTGTCAGTTTCCCTTGCGTATAACGAAGTCGGCGTCCGTAAAACCGTTATTCAGTTTAATTTTGGAGTAGGTGTATTCTTCAAGCACCGGCAGCGGATCGCCGGCCTTGGGAGGCCACAGATATGTCTCCAACCGAATTGGCAGTTGTCGTTCGTCGTCGATATAAATTCTGGCCATGTGATATAGAAAATGCTGCCGCTTCGGATGCGTGACCTCCGTGACCGTGCAAACTCGGCCGTCCACACGAGCACCCTGATAGTACTTGACGGTCGTTTCTCCAAACTTGCGCTCTTGCTTGGCTTCTTGAACCAGTTGTTCGGTCATCTTCAGCATGCCCGTGCTGGTGATCGGGTAGCGCTGATTTTTCATCGCAAACGGACCGGTCGGCTTGATGTGGTAGGGTCCACCGATACCAAATGCTCCAACGGGCTGCGCAATCATCTTGCCATCGTTGCGGCCTTCGATGTACACAACCTGCTGACCCTTGATTGTGTCAGGTGACAGCCAATACATATAGACGCTGAACGGGTTGTGCCGCACGCGCAAAACGACTTGCTCGTAACCCATTAACTTGCCCTTGACCCGCTCGCGTTTTGTGAAGATGCACGAATAATCCCGGATGTCGCGCTGCATCGACGCAATTTGTACTGCCGCACGCTGAATTTCCGCGTCGAATGGATGCGTCCCTGGCGGAAAACGGTCGGGCCGTTCGGCAGACGCGCAGTGGGCGACGAACGTCGCAACAAGAACGTTGAGTGCCACTTTGAGGCGAAACATGACGAACCCCTTCTCTCCGTGTTTAGGGCCCACACTCTGGCTACCGCGGGAAGATCAAGCTCACTTTACCCAGTCGGCATGGCTGATTCTAAGGAAGTCACAACCGCAATGCAACAACGACATTGACTCCCGCAATTTCGCAGCTTGTCAGCTATTATCTGTTATTTTTTTTCGTTTTATTCGAAATGAAGTGATACTTTTCGTTGCGAATATCGAAATCGAGATCGTCGTAACCATTATTTAGCTTGACGTTGACGTACGTGTATTCTTCAACAAGCAACGGCTTGCCGCCTTTTTCACTCGGCCATTCGTAAGCTTCCAGGCGAATTGGAATCTGCAACTCGTCGTCCAAAAAGATCCTGGCGATGTGATAGGCAAACTGCTTTCGCCGCTTCGGGTGTGTCACTTGGATACATGTACAAACACGACCGTTGATCTTGGCATTCTTAAGGTACTTCACTTCGCACTCACCGTACTGCTTGTCTGTTTCGCCCATCTCTATCAGCCGCTCGACCAAGACTCGGAAGCCCGTCATTGTGACGGGATAGCGGTTGCCCTCCATCGCCGACGCACTATCGACGCCGAGCGAAACGACACCCAGCCGGCGTTTGAATCCGCTGCCGGCAATCGCCCATAACTTGCCCTCATTTCCGCCCTCGACATAGATACATTCATTACCCTTCTTCGCGTTGGGCTTAAGGAAGTACATATAGACGCTGAAAGGCTCGTGTCGCACTTTGGTAAAGATGAATTCGTGGCTACTGAGTTCGCCTTTTATTCGCTCGCGCTTGATCAACGTACAAGAATAGTCCTTTGTGCTCTTGTCTATCCGCTGCAGACCATCGCGGGCCCACTGCAGCGGCTTGTCGAGCGGATGGACTCCCGGTTCGGCGGATGGCGCATCGCCCTGTGCCAAAACGGATGACCGGTTGGCTATCAGGCAGATAACGATGCCTGCGAGAATAGCAAGATTCCGCCAGCTAATTTTTTGAAAGGTCATATTCCTTTCTCCTGTCGATTGGCGGGGAGACCGCCGGCGCTGCCGCGACCGGCAAGTGTGGCGCACGTCTCCCCTTTTGTTCGATGATTGATCGTTCGTTCCCGGGCAGTTCGTACGCTAAACCGCTTGTCGACAGGCAACATTTACTGAAATTTCCGTTATCATTGACGAAAATCCAGATTGCCGCGATTCAACCGTTTCGCGCACCCTCCCAGGTTTTGTTAATTATCGCCATGCC
>JAYGDO010000633.1:0-3586 GCA_046582885.1 Pirellulales bacterium
CCCCCCATGAACTTCCGTTCGACCACCGCCACCTTGGCTCCCAAACCGGCGGCTCCGGCCGCCGCGACCAGCCCCGCCGTACCCGCGCCGACCACCACCAGGTCATATCGTTTCAAGGGTTCCGAGTTGACCCAATTCGGCGGATGCACATTGGTTTCCAACCGCCGGTTGTGTTCGTCGGCTGGCTGTAACTGTAGAAGTTTGGTCATTGCTTGCTTCGGGTGTTTGATTAATAAATCTGAATGTCGAGAAGTACCCGGTACATTCTACCGAATATACGTGGGCCTTTCCGTGGTCCCGCTAATCACGTAAGTCATTCGTTATCTAGAGAGATGTTCCTGTTCTTGGTACGATTAGGCGCATCACCTTAAGGAGCATATCATGCGTCGGCTGTTCGTGTTTCTCAGCCTTGTTACCGTACTCTTGATCGCATCTTGCAGTGGACCAAGTGTCGACGACAGCGGGCCCACAATCCTACAGCTCTTCGTCCCCAGCGATGGGCCAAATTCGATGGACCCTGCGCAAGGCGCAACGATGTACGACAACACGTGTGTCTCGCAAGTTTACGAAACGCTGTTGCAGGACAAATATCTCAAACGACCGCTGGAGCTAGAGCCCTTATTGCTCGCTGAAATGCCGACGACCCCCGACGACGGGCTTACGTATCATTTCAAACTAAAACAGGATGTCCGTTTCCAGGACGACCCGTGTTTTCCCGACGGCGTAGGTCGAAAAATGGTCGCCGCCGACGTGATCTATTCATGGAAGCGGCTCGCCGATTCCGACGTGTCGCTCAAAAACTGGTGGTTACTCGAGAAAACCATTAAAGGACTCGACGCACATCGCGATGCATTTACGGCGGCGAAGAAAGCGGACCGGGCGGCGAAATTCGATTACGACGCGCCGATTGAAGGCATGGAGATCATCAATGACCACGAATTTAAAATCACATTGACGGAAAAAGTCCAGCGATTTCTTTGGACTTTGGCGATGTTCCAGATGTCCATCCTGCCGAGGGAAGCCGTGGAAAAGTACGGTATTAAATTCGGTCGGCATCCGGTCGGCACGGGTCCCTTTAAGATGGCCGAAGACGGTTGGATTCCTCAAAAGAGCATGAGTTTGACGCGCAATCCGAATTACCACGAGTGTTACTATCCCAGCGAGTGGATGCCGGAGGACGAAGCGTTAGGCTTGCACAAGGCGGCGGGACAGCGGATTCCATTCGTTGACGGAGTCGAAGTGACGTTCTTCACGCAAGACCAGCCGCTGTGGTTGTCTTTCCGCGCGGGAAAACTCGATTTTTCGCGCGTGCCGAAGGACAATTTTGGAGAAGCGTTCAACAAGCGAACCAAGAAACTCAAGCCGTCGTTTCGCAAAGAAGGCATTGTCGACCACGCCGTCCCGCAGCTGGATTTCATTTATTACGGGTTCAACATGGAGGATGAGCTGCTTGGCGGCTACACCGACGAAAAGCGCGCGCTGCGGCAGGCGATTTCGTTGGCCCTCGATTGGGAAGAGCGCAACGATATTTTTTATAACAACGTTTGCCAAATTTACGATGGCATGATTCCCCCAGGTCTGAATGGTTACCCTCAGGGTGGCGAGGGGCCGGTGAGTTATCGTGGCCCGGACCTCGAACGGGCCCGCGAGTTGCTTGCCAAGGCCGGCTATCCGGGCGGTGAGGGACTGCCGACCATCGACTATTACACGTCGATCGAAGGCCCTGGCAAGGAAATGGCCGAAATGACAATGAAGCAACTCAGAAAGATCGGTATCAATCTGAATCCGCGTTTGGATGTGTTTTCCGCGTTCGACGAAAAATTAAAAAACCGCAAATGCGGCTTCTTTTCATTAGCTTGGCATTCCGATTACCCGGACGCGGAAAATAACCTGGCACTGTTCTACAGCAGGAACAAGTCGCCGGGCGCAAACAACTTCATCTACGACAATCCAGAATTCGACAAACTATACGAACAAATCCGATCGATGCCAAAATCAGACGATCGCACTAAAATCATCGAACGCATGCGGGACATGGTGCTGGAGGATGCCCCATTTTGCGGTTCATTGGCCCGCACCCGATATTATCTGGTCAATCCGTGGCTAAAGAACTGCAAGCCATCAGAAGACTTCCAGAATTGGTGGAAGTATCTCGACCTCGACGAGAGCCGGCGCCGATGACCGTGGCGAACATGAAATATCGAAGCTGAGGAGACAAACCGTCACGAAGTCGAGCAGTTCGGCATTGCAGCGCTCGAGCCCTTCTTTGCATTCAATGTTCGACATCCAATTTTTATGTGGGCCTATATCTTTCGCAAGCTGGTATACAACGTCCCAGTCTATCTGGCGATCATCCTATTCGTAATGGCGGCGCTGCGGGTTCACGACCCGGTGTCCAGCTTTCTCGGCAAGAATGCCAACGAGGAAGACATAGTTCTTTACAAAGAAAAGGTCGGACTCGACAAGCCGTTCGTAGTCCAGTATCTCACATTCCTGCGGACCTTCGATTTAGGTACGGAAAGCTGGAGCCAGAAAGGCCGGACGGTCGGCGAAATTCTGGGCGATTCGTTTGGCCCTAGCTTGGCGATTACACTACCCGCACTTCTATTGACGACGTTCATTTCGATCTGCGTCGGCATGATCTCGGCATATTTTCGTGGCCGCATTGTGGACCGATCGCTGGTGATCGTTGCTGTGTTGGGCATGAGTGTCAGCTTTTTGGTCTACATCATTTTGGGACAATACTTCGGCGCGTACATGCTTAATGAAAAACTCGGCATCGAGGTTTTCGCCATCAGTGGTTATGAATCGGGAATTGCGAACTGGCCTTATTACTGCCTGCTGCCGGTGATGATCAGTGTCATTGTCGGCATGGGTTACGATACCCGCTACTACCGCGCCGTCATGGTCGAGGAGTCGCAGCGAGACTACATCATCACCGCGCTGGCCAAGGGCGCACCCAAGCCGAAGATCATGTTCGTGCATATGCTCAAGAACGCCATGATCCCGATCGTTACCCGCGTGGCGATTTCATTGCCGTTCTTGATCGTGGGCTCGATTTTGTTGGAAAGTTTCTTCGGTATTCCCGGCATGGGAAAAACACTGATTGCCGCCGTTCGGGTCAATGACTTTCCGGTCGTACAAGCTTTCACATCCATTTTTGCCGCGATCTATATTGCGACGATCATTTTGACGGACGTGGTCTATGCACTGGTCGATCCACGAGTGAGGCTTTCTTGATGGCCGATTGGACGCGACGACGCTCGGTCAGAAAGTTCCTCGCCAACCGACTGGCCGTCGGAGCGATGCTGGTCATTGCCTGCTACTTGCTGGTGGCCTTGTCCGTTAGTCTGTTGGGAGCGATCGCGAAGGAAGACACGTTCGTCCGTATCGGGCCAAAGAGCCTCCCCGGATTTTTTCGCGAGCAAAGCCCGGAGAAACGCGTCGCCGATTGCGAATTCGTTTTGAACCAGTTCGACCGCGCGTTGCGCCGCAAGAGCAGTCCGCAAGCTGCCGTTAATGAAATTGCCTACGGCCATCAAACGCCCGCCAACCTGCCGCTGGCGGGCTTAAGATCAATCGTTGA
>JAYGDO010000105.1:0-6282 GCA_046582885.1 Pirellulales bacterium
GTGTCGTCCAGCATGCCGCGATCGGAAAGATCGTCGAGCAACGTAGAAAAAGCCTGGTCCGCGACCGGCATCAGCCGCTGCTTGAGATCGATAAAGTTCCGACTGTGCGTGTCCCAGTACACACTCACATTTTTTATGCCGTCATTGGGCCAGAATACGGTGACCAGCGGCACACCGCGCTCGACGAGCCGCCGCGCTTGCAGCACCGACTGGCCGTGTGGATTGCGTCCGTAACGATCGCGGATTGCGGCCGGCTCTTCATCCAGGTTGAAAGCGCCCCGCTGTTCGGCCGCCGCGGACAGCAATTCGAATGCCCGCCGCCGGTGTGCGCCGAGCGCATCAAAGTTTTCCGATCCGCTTCGGAGTCCTCGATCCAATTGCCGCAACAACGACTTGCGGCGGTCGAATCGCGTGTGCGAGACGTCGGCGTGCAACGATAGTTCGGCAACGTGGTAATCCGAACGGCTAGGATCCTGATCCAACGTCAACGGGTCGTAAATCGGACCCAGCCAACCGGCGAATTGGCCTTGGCTTTGTTCGACAAACCGCGGCACGGTGTTCTCCAATTTCGGCCGCATTGAAACAAAGGGAGGCAGCGGACCGCGGCCACGGCCCAGTCTCGCCAATACCGATCCCATGTGCGGCCATTGCGCGCGAATTTCCTTTGATTGGGGTGGGGGTTCGCCGGTCAATAAGTAATGCGTTGAAACGGTGTGATCCGGATTGTCATGTGTCATCGAGCGGACAAGGCAGAGTTTGTCGGTCCGCTGGGCGAGCCGTGGAAAGTGTTCGCCGATCTGAATGCCGGGTACCTCGGTGCTGATCGGTTTGAATTCGCCACGGACTTCAACCGCCGCATCGGGCTTCATGTCCCAAGTATCCTGGTGCGCCGGTCCGCCCCACATGAATAGCAGGATACAGGACTTTGCGCGGCCGAAGGTCCCAGACGACGCGGCGGCGAGCGCTGAATGCCGCGTAGCAAGAAGTTCCGGCAGCGAGAGCCCCAGCAGGCTGAGACTTCCCCCGCGCAGCAACTCGCGGCGATTTATGCGGCACCGCATGTCAAATCTACGTTCAGTGGTTGTTTCGCGGTTCATGGCAAACCGTCGCTTCGTGATCGCGGTTCAACGAGTGATCCCGCCACCGGTATTAAATGCAATTGTCGCTCGCGATCTGTGTGCGTGTCAACGTTCGACGATGCGTTACGCAGAGATTCCGGTCAAACCACCGCGGGGCGGGTTGCGGTGGCAAAAGTGAAAAAACCGCTGCGTGGTTGATCGGTTCGCCCGGAACTTGTACAGATTCACGTTTTGTAAAGTGGTCCGCACGGCAGCTACCGCAAGGACGGACGTCGTGTGCGCCGGCAACAACGCGATCGAATCGTACTTGTCGCGGAGTTGCCGCCGTCTTATAGGTCGCAATCGTTCGACCGCACCAAACAGCGTGCGCCGGCCGTTTTCGTAAAAAAGGCCCGTTCGCCGCTAACGGGTTTTGGTCGCCACATCATTCTTGGCGTTGTGATCGCCGGGAGAAACGATCAGCTTGAACGTTTGCTGCGCGTGGTCTCGAGTCGGTTGACGGAAAATCATCTGCCGCTGACCGGGGCCCAGAGGAATAATTTTCACCGCTTCGCCGATGGTGGATTCCGGCCCGCGTTGTGGATCACTACGCCGCGCGGTGCGATTGCCTGCATATCGCGAGTTGCCGACGTTGCGAACGTAGCTGGTAATCACCAGACTGTGGGGGTCGATGACAATTTCGGCGGCCAAATCGGCGCGGACCGCCGGAGAAGTATGCGTGCGACTGATTTTGTTGTTGCCGGCCGACCCATCCTGCCGAGGCGTGATCGTCATCGTGTAGGTTCGCGTCGTGCCGGGCTGTTGCCGAAAAGCGACTTTGACATTGTGCCTCCTGCCGGGGCGGATAGCCGGCAGCGTGCTTGTCGCGATCAAGCGGCGTGTTCCATCGCTGTGAACTTTTTCAATAACACAACGCTGCCCGATTTGAGATTCGAGGCGACCGAGGTTTTGAACGGTGGCGATGACGAGTCCGTAGTTGGAACTGATGACCATGTTGGTCGCCGCTAAGTCAGAAACGGGCTTCCTCAGCGGTTGAGCGACCACTTGGTCCGTCGTAAATACAACGGCCGTTACCGCAAAGATTGCGCGAAAAATTACCTTAAAGAACATCACCGGTTCTCCAATCGAGTCGTGGGGCGAATTGCCAGCTAATCAGACGGTGCAATCGTGATACCGAAGTAGATTCGACGAGTTTCTGGCTCTGCCGCTGCCCGGCTTAACCTCAAGAATCCGGCGAGTTTAGCGGATCGACGATCACAACGGTCCGCCCGCGAACATTGAAATGCTTGCTGTTGTCAAGATGACGATACGCGGGTCGGTTTGACGACGCCGGCGTGGAGAGCAACTTGGCCGCCGCCCGGCATTTAGATCGTTTCGAGTTGCTCTTGCGAATCGTGTCGCGAAAGCACACGTTGCGGAATTAGCAGTGCGGCTTCCTCGAGGATATCGAGCTGCTGGTGGTATGATTGCCGTTCGCGATCGACTTCCACTTCGAGTCGTTCCAACCAAACCGGCACGTCGAGGCCAACGCCGGTCGGTTCTGCGGTCAGTTCATCGAGCAGGCCCTCAAGTTCAGCGAATGCCGCAGCCGGCACGTGCGTTCGAACTTCTGTCATCGCCGGCTCAACCAGCGCACAGATTCGATCGATCAGGAGCGGCCTTACGAACCGTTCCCCGATGCGGTCGGCAACCGTCGATAACCGCATGCCATATTGCCGTTGCAATTCGTGGAGCTGCGCCGTTAAATCGTCCGCGAATTCTGCGGTGTTGGAAAACATCTCCTGCCGCCAAATTTCGGCCACGCCGCTCTGCCGTTGGCGGACAAGAACTTCGTGCGTTAATACCAGCGGCGTCATGTTCCAGGCAAGGCGGTCGTATCGATTGCGCAACCGGAGCATGTCCAGCAGCGTAAACAGCATTTTGCCGCGATCCGATTGTGTCGTTGTCCCGTTGTAGTCGCGGTACTCAATGTAGTTTTCGACGATGGCCGAGAGGATCAACTGTAGATTTTCGACGATCTTGCGGCGGGAGTGCTCGTCGCCAATCGCGGCCAGTAGCGGCATCTCGTCTTCGTCTGCGATCTCCGCCATTTCGTCCAGCCAGTCGTCAACGCCTTGATGCAGAATTGCACGCAGATTGCCCAGGTTGAAAAACGCCTGCTCAAATAAACGGTCACCAAATTGCTTAACGAAATCGACCAAACGCTGCCAGGGCTTGTCCTTTATCACCTTCTCAAGCACCGACAGACGTAGTGTTTCGCTGTGGCGTAACCAACGCTGCATCATCGCCTCGGTCAAGTCCTGGAGATGCTCGATCAAGCCATTGTCGCCGTCTACGGTCGAACGGTCCCCGCGTTGCGACCACGATTCGCTTGATGTGACGATGCAGTCCACGAGTGCCTGGTGCCCGATTTTGAAAAGTTGATCAAATTCGGTTACAGCTCCGGACCCGATGGGTTGGTTATGTTCCATCTCGCTGCAAAATTCCAACAGTTCGACGGTTTCGCCAATCAATCCCAGTCTGGGCAAAACCGCGAGTAGCAGGCGTATACCGCGTTGCCGCGTGCGCGTCGCGGCCAACTTGACGGGATCGCCGCCGCGGGCGAGTGGAACGTACAGCAAGGACTGCTGGCTCAGCGCTTGCTGTACTGCGGATAACTGCTCGCGAACTACTTCAACATTACCGGATAGTGTGGCCCGCAACATGTCGGCGAGTGCGACCAGATCGTCGTCCAAAGGCGGTTCATTCGTTGTCGCTCCCGCCGTCAGCAGAAAAAGTGCGGCTTCGCTGCAACCCACACAACTGGCGACGATGCGTTCCAACAGCGACTCTTGAACGGATCGCCGGCGATCGTATTCGACCATCGATGCAAATGACGGACTCGGCAGCGGAACCTTTTGCCGCGCGACCGCGCGAATCAATGCGTTCATCTCTCCGCGGTTCATCAGCACTTGCCGCAGCCAACCCTCAATGCGATCGGCGACCGGCTTGGATTTCTCGGCAGGCCCGCTCGTGACCAATGCCTGGGCAGTCCGCTTCCAAAGTCGGGCCACGGTCAACAGGAATGCCAAGCGATCACTGATGCGTTTGACTTCGTAGTCCAGTGCGTAGTCATCCGTTTCCGGAATACCGTCGCCGAGCAGTTCGCTGTCGATCCCGTCGTCGGTGGTGTCGTGATACACGACATTCTCGTACGCGGCGGCATAGAGGTTGTCTTCATCGTCCTCGTCGAGTTCGGCAAGTTTCTCGGATTCTGCTTCGGGACCTAGCACCAGCGTCGGTTCAAGTTGCGGAACCGACCAATAATGATCGGCATTTGCCTCGAGATAATCAAAGAACTTGGCGACAAGCGGCCAGTCGATGTCTGACACCTCACGACCCGCTGAAGGGGTGGTCGAATTTGCGGAATGTGGTGGCGACAATTGCTGCTCGAGCCAGCGCGAGGCAACGGTATGAAACCAGTCGCTGCCTTTTTGCAGCGGTACGCGGTCCGCCTGGCTTAGCCAGTGCATCAACAGCGCCATCGAAGCGATGTAGTCGTGCCGATCGAGTAACGCGTCCAACACCAGCACGTAAGCTTTGGCCGAATCAAACTGGGCCGCAAACGGACTCCAGAAGGCGACATCTCCCGACTTTTCACCCGCATCTTGCCAAGCGGCCAACGCCTGCGCGGCGGCCTGACTGGCCGCCTTGAGAGGGGCTGCTTCAAATCCGTTGACGTGGCTGATCGTGATTACTGCGAATTGATCCCACCAACTGGCCAATTCGTCAAAACTGCCGGCAACGCTTTCGATGGTCGATGGATCACCCGTTGCGGCAGCCAGACACCAACATCTCGCGTGCAGCGCGAATATGTCGTCCATCAATTCAATGAGTTCATCGGCGCGATGATCGGGAACCGTGTTTTCGAGCGATGGGAACAGACTGAATTGTGCATCGAAGCCCAGCATGCTCCAAGGATCGATGATCGCGCCGCAGCCGATACCGCGGTGAAGCATTTCGGAAATTTTGGGAAGTGCCTGCGCAGTCTTGGCTACGTCACCCACATCCAGCTGAAACTGTCCTTCCGTGATCCGGCACTGAATTTCGCAGATGATCCGCGCCGAGGCGGTGGGGACCAGCGCGGCTTGTCGAGATGACGCATCGGAATACCCGATGCGGGAAAATACTCTCGCCAGATGCACGTGCTCCAATTGGCTGCCGCGGGCGTTGGACAGCCGGGAATTTAAATCCTGCCGGACGCCGCCGTAGGGCTGTTTCAATCGCCGTGCCTCCTCAATCAAATGTTCGCAACCGGCATTTTTCTCCAAAAGCTCCTCGTAAAAGTCATCTCTAAATGCTGCGATTTCAGGTAGTAACTTGCTGAGCGTCACGTCGGACGAGTGCGCTGCCGGGCCCCAGCCACTGACGCCCGATGACATCAGAATAACGCCGGCCAGCGCCGCGGCTGCTTCGGCGAGCAACTCGTTTTTGTCGATTTCGCCGTTGGTTTCAACTCGACACAACAGTGCATCGATAGTCACTTGTTGGATGATGAAGCGACGATAAAACCCCTTATTGTCGATGCAATGCGGATCCCACTGGCCGAACTGATAGTTAGGACGCTTGTTCACGGGATGATCAAAGTCATAGCTGCGCGGATCGATCGCCAGCTCTTCCATACGCGACAAATCAAAGTGTGCCTGATCGCACAACGTTGGATTGGTGGCGGCCAGAATCTCAATCGTTTTCAGCACGAGCGCTTCGTACGGGCCGTATGCCGCGCCGGCACCGTGGATGTAAATTGGAAGTGGCCGGCACCGCTCATGAGGGTACGGTTCGATTTTCCGTTTGGACTCGAGTGTGGCGATCGGACGATACCCGATGTAGTCGTTGAGCTGGCGGAGGACGAGTTCGACGAGTTGCTCGCCATTGTCGGCGGCATCACGGCACTGCAATACTGCCTCGTAACATCGTCCGAGAAAAAACGGGCCGAACAGAGATTTATCGGTCTGATGAAACAGCAATTCACGATGATGGGCAAGATAAGCTGGGAGGATTTGGTCATGGGTTGCGGCTACGACCATCCGCGTCTGGCTGACGTCCGCGAACGCCGACGAATTCGATTCGAGGTCGTCCAGTTTTTGACATAGCCGTCCGCGCAGTGCGTTCCAGGGAGAGCCAGCCTGACTGGATTTGCCGTGATCGACTGCCGTCGTGCAGA
>JAYGDO010000614.1:0-4180 GCA_046582885.1 Pirellulales bacterium
CGGTCCACTCATCGAGTTGCCTGAGCCAGGGCGTTTGAACATCGGGCGGCGCACTCACGGTGACGCGACAACCGGCTGTTTTGGCCGCTGCGATGCGGGCCACGATTTCGAAAAAGGTATCCTCCGGGTGAATGCGAATTCGCATTTCGCGGATCGGCACATAGCGGCGACGATTGTCCTGGCCGAGGAGGCGAAAATGATCATGCACCACGGAAAATTCTTCGCGAATGCTGTGGTCGTAACTGTTGATCGCGGTGATCACGGCGTCGATCTGGTCCCGAGGGATTTCACTTGATGGCGACCGCGGGTCAAGCAAACGGTCGATGAACGCGGCAAGAAGCGGATCGGTTAACTCGTCATGGCCTGCGGTGTGGGAAGAATCAAACCGTAACGGCGTGGTAAACCGCATGAGTTGCGCGACGTAATTCGGACCGCCCGCTTTAATGCCGGGGCCGAATGCCGACTTGCCTAACCCGCCAAAAGGTTGGCGCAGTACAATGGCGCCGGTTGTTTCGCGGTTGATGTAAAGGTTGCCGGCGAGGATCGACTCCGCCCACGACTCTTGTTCTCTCTGGTCGAGGCTCTGCAGGCCGGAGGTCAGGCCAAATCCGGTGGAGTTGGTTATCTCGATAGCATCGCGGAGGTTCTTGGCCTTAATCACCGCCAACAGCGGACCAAAGAACTCGGTGTTAAGTGTGAAGCTGCCGGGCCGCACGTCCCATTTGATGCCGGGCGAATAGAGATTCGGATTATGTTCGTCGCGGCGGGGAATGACGGCCCACGATTCCCCCGGCTCAAGTTCCTTGAGGCCTCTCTCAAGCGCACCGGACGGGGGCCGAATCAGCGGTCCCATGCGATGTTTCCAATCCCATGCCGATCCGACCTGGATACTTTCGACGGCGTCGCAAAGCGCGCGGCGAAAATTCTCGTCGTCGTAGACCTCCTCTTCCAGTATCAAAAGTGAAGTTGCCGAACATTTTTGTCCGCTGTGACTGAATGCGGAGTGCACGACGTGCTTGATGGCCTGATCGCGGTCGGACAAAGCGGTGACAATCGTCGCGTTCTTGCCGCCGGTTTCGGCGAAAAGGTTTGTCTACGGCTTGCACTGCAGTATCGCCAGCGCGGTTTCCGTGCCGCCCGTCAGGATTACGGCATCGACTTCTTCGTGCGTGACGAGTCGTTGGCCTTCGGAGGCACCGCTGCAAGGGACGAACTGCAATGACTTTTTCGATACGCCGCCCCGCCAAAAACACTGGCAGAGTTTGTAGGCCGCCAAGACGGCGTCGGAGGCCGGCTTAAGGATGACCGTGTTGCCGGCGGCCAACGCCGCGGAAATGCCACCGCACGGTATGGCGATCGGAAAATTCCAGGGCGAAATCACGGCGACGACTCCCGCCGGCTCGGCGGTAACACCGTCGAGGTCGTAAAAATAGTCAGCCGTGCGGCGATAGAATTCCACGAAATCAACAGCCTCGGAAACCTCCGGATCGGATTCAAGTAGAGTTTTGCCGCCGTCGGCAAGTGCGGCACCGATTAATTCGGCACGGGCAAGGCGAATTTCCTGAGCGACATCCTTCAAAACGTTACTCCGCTGGCGGTGTGTCAGGGTCCGCCAGTCGTCGTCATCCGCCCGGGCGGTGGCGACCGCCCATTCAATGTCGTCGCTTGTTGCCGGGCAATAACGACCGACGGTAATGCCCGGGCGGGATGGATCGAGGCACTCGAGTGTTTTGCGTTCAACAGAGATTTCTTCGCCGGCGACGACCAGCGGAATCGCTTCGGCCCGGTCGCCGCAGCGGGGCTTCCAATCGGTGATGATTCGTTCGGCCCAGTCGACGTTGTGCGGCAGAGAAAAGTCGGTGTGCGGTTCGTTGACGAACTGCGGCCACGGATCAGCGTCGCCGATTGCAGCACGGGGGGGAACGGTACGATTCTGGGTTCGCCGGGCCGCTTCCGGCAAGCTCTCCAAGTTGTCGAACGACTTCAAAAAACCTTCTTCCAGTTTGCGCCAGTCGTCGCTATCAACTTGTAGGCGAAATGCGTGGCGAAGAAAATTCTCCGGGCCGGAATTTTCGTCCAGACGGCGGATCAGATAACCGATGGCGTGGATGAAGTCGCTTTTTCCACAGGCGGGTGAATACAGGAGCAGGTTGCGGACTAGCTCGAACACGGCGCGGCGCTGGTGGTTGGCCATCCCTTCGAGCATTTCGAATTGGACGCAATCGATTGCGTTATTTTCGACCGCCAAAACCAATCCGTACGAAAGATCGAACAAATTGTGCGAGGCGATGCCGAGCCGAACCGCTTTTACGGTGTCCGGCGCCATCCCTAGCTGTAACATGCGTTTGTAGTTGGCATCGGTTTCGGCTTTGGTCTTGAACGGCGCTTGCGGCCATCCGTGTAGCGACGCTTCGACACGCTCCATTTCCCTGTTGGCGCCCTTGACGATGCGGATCGTCACGGGCGCGCCTCCCGCGGACACACGTCGGCGGGCCCAGGCATTGATTTCTTGCTGCACGGCGAACGAATCGGGGATGTATGCCTGCAGTGCGATGCCGATGGATACGTTTTCCAATCCGGGGCGATCTAGAGTCCGCATAAAGGCCTCTGCCGTGATCGACATGTCGCGGTACTCTTCCATGTCGAGATAAACGAATTTTGCGACTTCGGTTCCATCCGCGCGAACGAAGCGTTCTTTTGCCGCTGCGCGGAAGAGCAATTCCAGACGCTGGGATAAGACGGTAACGGTGTGTTCGCGGGCCAGCGACGAAATCTGCGAATAAATAGTGGAAATCTTGACCGAGATGACTTCGATTTCGGGCAACTGCATGGCCTGTAGATAGTATTGCAGTCGGCGTTGGGCGTCCGCTTCGCCCAGCAATGCTTCGCCTAAATAATTGACATTCATGCGGAGACCTTCATCCCGGCGACGGGCCAGGTGCTGGCCGAGTAAATCATGTTCAGCCGGCAGCACCACATTGGCCGTCTCGTGGTGCATTTTGTCCTTGACCAGCGGTACGGCGACCCCCGGCAAATAACTACCAAACGATTGAAACCCCTTTAGCAGTGTCCGGTCGAGCGGGCTGAAAAATCGCGGGATGCCCTGCGCATCGAGAATGTGAATCAACTGGTCGGCGGCCCGCTGCGGGATCTCGGAGCGGAATGCCTGGTCGGTCATCTGCACGAGAGTTGCTCTATCGTGCGAGCTATGGATCATTCGATCCAACTCGGCCTGCTGCCGCCGCTCCTGCGGCGTCTGGAGTTCGTTGGCCCGCTGCTGCAGCAGCCGCGCTAGAAAAACGGCCTTTTGGGCGGCCGCGGTGTACGGCGATCTGTCGTCGGACGTGAAGGCCTCGAGCAGCCGTTCGACGTTTACGCATTTGTCCACGCCGCTCCCCCGCTTTTTGCCGACATCACGAATCCTGTGTTAGTGGCAATTCTACGAAGTCGCCTATTCAGCGAACAAGCGAGCTACCAGTGAAAAAGCGGCGGCAAGCCATTGGTGGAGCCGGTAAACGGTGGTACTGGCAGCTGGGTTAGGGGCGATCCCGCTTCCCGTTGTTGAGATTGGAACCGTTAAAAATGGGTATCCGGTGAGCGGGCGAACTGTGTTCGGCGGGTGCGTTGCTAGTCTGAATTCGTTATGCTGGTCGATCCGGAGAACGTCGAAGATGACAGACGAATCGCTGCCCCGGCGATATATCGCGGCCGAGGCCAATTACCGACAACTGATCGATTACCGCCCCAACGTGGCGATTCTGCCGTGGGGTGCGACTGAAGCACATAATTATCATCTGCCGTTGGGAACCGACATCTTTGAAGTGACGGCCGTCGCTCAGCGGGCCGCTGATTTGGCCCACCAGCGTGGCGGCAAACCGATTGTGCTGCCGACGATTCCATTCGGAAATAACGCCCAGCAACTCGATCAGGTGTCAACGATCCACTTGTCGACTACGGCCGCCGCAGCCGTGCTGAACGATGTCGCCGCCAGCCTCTGTCGGCAGGATATTGATCGTCTGGTGATTCTCAACGGTCACGGCGGAAACGAATTCAAACCGCTTGTCCGCGACGCGCAACTCGAACACGAGATGTTAATCGTCGTTGTGAATTTCTGGTGTGTTGGCGAGGAAAATATCGATAACATTTTCGATGACCCAGGCGAACATGCAGGGGAGTTGGA
>JAYGDO010000222.1:0-1639 GCA_046582885.1 Pirellulales bacterium
CCCGATCATCCCTCCAGCACCCGCCGACGGTGCCAAAGACCCTCGTCCACCTTAGTCCGCCCGCCGTTTTCAGGCAAACTAATAGGAGTTTCAACATGCGGTGTTCCGCTTCAATCACGGTGATTTGGGCTTGCATCTCAACAGTCGCATGCGCCGCACCAGGACCGGAAGTCATTGATCCTGAACTCGTGCGGCAAGATCCGGACTTCAGGTTGCAGGGCGAGTACGTCGGCGCGGGCAGCTGGAAAGGAAAACAGGCGATCTTCGGCGCCCAGGTTATCGCCTTGGGCAATCACAATTTTCGTGCCGTGGTCTATCCCAGCGGGCTTCCCGGCGGAGGATGGAAACGCGGCAATGACCGCATCTTTCTGGAGGGAGCGTCTACCGAAGGTGCCGTAAAGCTCGCGAACAAAGACTCGTTTTCGGCCCGCATTGCGGCAAACGAGTTGACGATAAAAAACAGCGGCGGTGAAACGGTCGCAAAACTTGCACGCACGGGGCGCAAAAGTTCGACCCTCGGCGCCAAGCCGCCCCAAGGCGCGGTCGTCTTGTTTGACGGAACAAATGTGAGCCACTTCCCCGGTGCAACGCTTACCAAAATGAAGACACTAGAGGCCGGTTGCAATCTCAAAGGCAAATATAAAATCGCACGATTTCACCTCGAATTTCGCTTGTCCTGGAAACCGACTGCGCGGGGGCAAGGACGTAGCAATAGCGGCGTTTACTTGGGCGGCATCCCCGAAATTCAAGTCCTCGATTCATTCGGACTCGAAGGCGCGAACAACGAATGCGGCGGTTTTTATGGCCGACGTCCTCCGGACGTCAACATGTGTTTCCCGCCGCTAACCTGGCAGACGTACGACGTCGAGTTCAGCAGGCCAAAATCTACCGCAGATGGTAAGCCCAACGATAGAGTCCTGGTCAGCGTCCGCCACAACAACGTGGTTGTGCACCAGGACTACCGGACCAATGCAAAGGAAGCGCCGCTGCGGGGACTACATCTGCAGCGTCACGGCAACCGAGTCCAATACCGTAACATTTGGCTGGTCGAACCGTAGCATGGGATAAATTCCCTTCGCTTCCGAACAGACTGAAATCCGTTCTACGTCGCGGAATAAACCAGCAGACTGCCGGCCAGCTTGCCGCCACCGGTTTTGATTTGTCTTTCGGCAGCTCGGGCGCGGGCCTTCGTGGTGTGATTCAACCGCAATGTCAAATATACCGAACTACAAATACCGGCCAGCGATCGCGTCGTGCCTTCGTCGTACGCTCCCGCATCGACGAGAATAAGACCGAAGTGCGATTTTAATGCATCTAAGAGTTTTTGGAACGCGAACGGTTCGATCCGGTCGTTACCGTCGCAGGTGGGCAACAGGCACAATCCGGGCGTGGGCGTCTGAACAATGCAATCATTCCAGTCCGCCGCGCCACGCAAGAGCCTCGTCAGCGGGCTGACTCGTTGTATTCCGAGCTCTTTAGTTAATGTCGCATACGGCGTAGCATCGATCGCCAATACAGAAGAGTCGCTCTGATCGGCCAGCGCTATCGCTAGATTACACACGACGGCCGCGGAGTCGTAAGGAGCGTCGGCGGAGCTAATCAGAATCGCCGCCGCCGGGGCAACCGGCAACGTCGCCAA
>JAYGDO010000229.1:0-3116 GCA_046582885.1 Pirellulales bacterium
GAACCGACAAGAAAACCGGCACGAGTTAGCCACGACAGCAAATCTCCGCGTAGACCAATTTCGCCAGAAATAAAATTGGCCGCGACGTATAGATTCCGGTTCCACGAGAACTTTTGCAAGACCGCCAGGCGTATCATTGACCGAACTCTGCGGCCTAGCTATGGTGGGCAACTGCATGGATCAGAACCTAAATCCGCCGCAGCAAATCGTATTTTGCTAAATTTCGCCGGCCGAGTTTATCCGCAAACAGAGGGAAAAAATGAAACTGCGACCGCGACGGCTGCCATATATCCTGGCGATTATGGCATCGCTCATCGGAGTTTTTGCCCGCGCAACCGCTGCAGAGAAGAGTCCTGCGCGACCCAATATCTTGATCATCTTCACCGACGACCAGGGATACGCAGATTTAGGCTGCTTTGGCTCGGAAAAAAACAAAACGCCGCGGATGGATCAACTCGCCCGTGAGGGAACGCGGTTCACCAATTTTTATGCCCAGACCGTTTGCGGGCCTTCTCGTTCGGCTCTGTTGACGGGCCGCTACCCGATTCGCAGCAAAGGCTGGAGCATGCCGGCCAGCGAGATTACGTGGGCGGAGTTGATCCGAGAAGCCGGCTATCAAACAGCGTGTATCGGCAAGTGGGATGTCTCCAATCGAAAGCCCATCATCAACCGCATGCCCAACGCGCAGGGGTTCGATTATTACTTCGGCACGCTGGGCGCCAACGACGGTGGACGCGTTTCGTTCCACGAAGACAACAAACCTGCGGGTAACACGCGAGACATGGGCGGCCTCACCAAACTTTATACCGACAAAGCCATCGAGTTTTTGGAGACGGGCCGCGACAAGGGAAAACCCTTTGCTCTTTATGTCGCGCACACCATGATGCACACGATTATCGATGCCTCGCCAAAATTCAAAGGCTCGTCGAAGGGCAGTTTGTACGGTGATGTGGTCGAAGAGTTCGACTACGAAACGGGGCGCCTGCTCGACGCGCTCGACGAACTCGGCCTCCGCGAGAACACGCTGGTCATCTACACGACGGACAACGGACCGTGGAATCAACCCGCCTACTATCTGAAAAAGAAGGGGCATCCCCAGGGCTCGATTTTTTGGGGCGATGCCGGACCACTACGCGACGGAAAAGGTTCCTGTTACGAAGGCGGCGTGCGGGTACCCTGCATCGTGCGCTGGCCGGGCAAACTTGCCACCGCCGCCGAATCCAAGGCAATTTTTTCCACGCTCGATTTTTTGCCGACGTTTGCAAACCTGGCCGGGTTCAAGGTTCCGGACGATCGGGTAATTGACGGCGTTGATCAGACCGAACTACTGACGGGCAAACAGCCGGACGGCGCCCGCAAGACGTTTCTGTACCAGACCAACGGAATTCGTAAAGGCAAGTGGAAATACTTGAATGCAAAACACAACGTACACGGTTACGCCGTCGACCGAAATCGCACGAACGAAATCGAGCTTTACGACTTGGAAGCCGACATTGGTGAAACGAAAAATTTGGCTCGGCAGCATCCGAAAATTGTTGCCGAACTCCAAAAATTGATGTCCGATGTGATTGGCGCTGCCAACGACCGGCAATAGTCGAATTCCTGCAGCGAACGAATGTCCGACCTCGTCGTGCTCCTTAACCTGCAAAGGGACCGCATCATGTATTCAAGAAGACTGTTTGTCACATCGGCTTTGCTGGCTACTTTAACTTACGCGACGGCGAATCGTGCTGATGCTAAAGACGAAGCAGCGCAGCCGCCCAACGTGGTCGTCATTTTCATGGACGACATGGACTACGCCGACATCGGTCCCTTCGGCGCAACAGAATACAAGACGCCCAACCTCGACCGCATGGCGAGCGAAGGCCGCAAGTTCACCGACTTTTACGTAACACAGGCTGTCTGTTCGGCGTCGCGAGCGGGGCTGTTGACCGGCTGCTACAACGTCCGCATCGGTATCCTCGGCGCGCTGGGGCCATCGGCACGGCATGGGATTCACGAAAATGAAGTAACGATCGCGGAGATATGCAAACAACAAGGCTACGCGACGGCGTGCTACGGCAAATGGCACTTAGGCCACCACAAAAAATTCCTGCCAATGCAACACGGCTTCGACGACTATTTTGGCCTGCCGTATTCCAACGACATGTGGCCCTACCATCCGGCCGTCTTGCACCTGCCGATGGAACAGCGGTTGAAACGCTGGCCACATCTGCCGTTGATCGACAAGAACAAAGTCGTCAATCCCAAGGTGACTGGAAAGGACCAGGAGCAACTAACGACGCAGTACACTGAGCGGGCCGTCGAATTTATCGAAAAGAATAAGGACCGGCCGTTTTTCGTTTATGTCCCGCACAGCATGGTGCACGTGCCACTGTATGTGTCCGATAAGTTCAAAGGAAAAAGCAAACGCGGGCTGTTCGGCGATGTGATGATGGAAGTCGATTGGTCGGTCGGCCAAATCCTCGATACGCTGCGCAAACACAAGCTGGAGAAAAACACACTGGTCATCTTTACGTCGGACAACGGACCTTGGCTCAGCTATGGCGATCATGCCGGCTCGGCGGCGCCGCTACGCGAGGGCAAAGGCACGATGTTCGACGGCGGCTGCCGTGAATCGACGTTAATGTGGTGGCCCGGCAAGATTCCGTCCGGATCAATTTGCAGCGTACCGGCGATGACGATCGACATTCTGCCCACCGTCGCGCATTTGATTGGCGCAAAATTGCCCGAGCACCCAATCGACGGCAAAAACATTTGGCCGCTGATCGCCGGCGAAGCCGGGGCAACGTCGCCGCATAAGGCATACTTTTTTTACTACGGCAAGCAGCTCCAAGCGGCTCGCATGGGCAAGTGGAAGCTGCACTTTCCGCACGGCTATCGCACAATGGCCGGCCGCAAAGGCGGTAGCGGCGGCAAACCGGAAAAGTACAGCCAAGCCCGGATCGGTTTGGAACTGTTTGATCTGGAAAACGACATCGGCGAATCGAAGAATATTGCGAATAAGCACCCGGATGTGGTGGGGACGATGCAGAAGCTCGCCGACGCGATGCGCAAGAATCTCGGCGATTCGACCAACAAGATCAACGGAAAAGGCGTCCGGCCGGCCGGACGCC
>JAYGDO010000260.1:0-13040 GCA_046582885.1 Pirellulales bacterium
GTCGGCCCCGTCGCTTTTCCGAACGAGCCGAACATGGGCCGCATAAAGACAGGTTGCGGCGTTGGGATCGAAGCGTTGGGGTCGCCCATTTGACTCCAGGGAATCACACCTCCCTTGATCACCATTTCGGGCTTGCTGCCGAAGAATGCCGGTCGCCAGAGGACGAGATCTGCGAACTTGCCGACCTCCACCGAGCCGACGACTTGGGAGACGCCGTGCGCGAGTGCCGGGTTGATCGTATATTTTGCGACATAACGTTTGATCCGCAGGTTGTCGTGTTCCGGGGAATCTTCCGGCAGCGCGCCCCGCTGCTGTTTCATTTTGTCGGCGGTCTGCCAAGTACGCGTGATTACCTCGCCGACGCGGCCCATCGCCTGAGCATCGGAGCCCATGATGCTGATCGCCCCGATGTCGTGAAGGATATCCTCCGCGGCGATCGTTTCTCCGCGAATTCTGCTTTCTGCGAAGGCGACATCCTCGGGCAGGTTTTTGTCCAGATGATGGCAAACCATCAGCATGTCCAAATGCTCATCGATGGTATTGACGGTGTACGGTCGCGTCGGGTTCGTGGAACTCGGCAAGACATTGCTTTCGCCACAAACCTTGATGATATCCGGTGCGTGGCCGCCGCCGGCCCCTTCACTGTGATAGGTGTGGATCGTGCGATTTTTGAAGGCCGCAATCGATTTTTCGACAAACCCGGATTCGTTCAGCGTGTCCGTGTGTATTGCAACCTGCACGTCGTACTTTTCCGCGACCGTTAAACAGCAATCAATGGCCGCCGGTGTCGTGCCCCAGTCTTCGTGCAGTTTCAGGCCGAGGGCGCCGGCGAGAATCTGTTCGTCCAGGCCTTCCGGCTTGGCGGAGTTGCCCTTGCCGAGAAACCCGAAATTGAGGGGCAGGTCGTCGGTGGCCTGGAGCATCATGCGGATGTTGTTTTCTCCGGGAGTGCATGTTGTTGCGCACGTTCCCGTTGCGGGGCCCGTACCGCCGCCAATCATCGTTGTTAACCCACTGGCGATGGCTTCGTAGGCCTGCTGCGGGCAGATGTAGTGAACGTGCGTATCCAAGCCGCCGGCAGTCAGAATCAGTCCTTCGCCGGCGGCGACTTCCGTCGTCGGGCCGACAATCATGTTTTCGTCGACATCCGCCATCACGTCAGGATTGCCGGCCTTGCCAATGCCCACGATCTTGCCGTCTTTGATGCCGACATCGGCTTTCACAATGCCCGTATAGTCAACGATCAGCGCATTGGTGATTAGCAGATCGAGCGCCTCGTCGTTGGAGACCCCGGCCGCCTGGCCCATTCCTTCGCGGAGTACTTTGCCGCCGCCAAACTTGCATTCATCGCCGTAAACCGTGTGATCTTTTTCTACTTGCAGCATCAGTGACATGTCGCCTAAGCGGACGCGATCGCCGACGGTCGGGCCGTAAATTTGGGCGTAATCACTTCGCTTGATTCTGAATGGCATGAGGGATGGTCCGGTGATGAAAGGTGTGGTTCGATTTCAGCTCACGCAGTTTTGTGGGCAAACCCCTGGTCGGCAATCTTTTGCAGAGCCGCCTGCTTGCCGGCATCATCAGCGGGGCCGTCCGCCAGATTGTTTCCGCCGCGGATGATGCGATTGCCGGCGATCTGAACGAGGGACACGGTCTTGGACTCCCCGGGCTCAAACCGCACCGCAGTTCCCGCCGGGATGTCGAGCCGTCGACCGAATGCCAGTTCGCGGTCGAACTCTAAGGCCGCATTCGTCTCGATAAAGTGATAATGGCTACCGACCTGGATGGGACGGTCACCGAGGTTGGTAACCATCAATTCCACGCTGTCGCGGCCTTCGTTGAGTACCAACTCCTCGTCCGGAGTAACGTATTCGCCGGGCGTCGCGGCCGGTTCGCAGTGTTCGAAGGCCTCGGGTTCCGGGACGGGGAGAAAGCTGCCATAAAGCGCGAGCGTTAAGTCTCCGTCTTCGGCGACGACGGGCTGGTGCACGGTGACGAGCTTGGTTCCGTCGGGAAAGGTTCCTTCAACCTGGACTTCCGCGATCATCTCGGGAACCCCCGGCATGGTTTGGCGACGGCCCAGTAATTGTCGTCCGAGGTCCATCAGTTCCGCGACCGATTTTCCTTCTCGAATGAACTCCAGCAGCTGGGTGGCGATTAGGGCGATCGACTCCGGGTAATTCAAACGCACTCCGCGGGCAAGACGCTTTTGCGCGATGAAGCCAACACTGTGCAGTTTTAATTTTTCCAACTCGCGGGGTGTTAAATGCATTCTTCAGCCCTTGCTACACATGAAGGTAAATTAGCGACCCAGCATCTTACCACTTTCTTGACCAAGGCCCACCACCGAGCCTCGGCGCCAGGAACTCCAGGCGTTGCTGCAGTTCCCGGCCAACTTGTTCGGTCCCGACACCGGCAATTCGCAACACGACTCCTCGAGGAATTCTGCTGGCAGTTTGGATCAATGAGGCGCCGGGCTCGATTGGTTGCCGCGAAATCTCTTCGAGAATCGCCGCCGACTCCCGCTCGTAAACCGGTCCCATGATGACCAACAGTGCCACGCAGTGAAAGCGGCCAAACCGGTAGGGAGACTCCAAGGGGCCGTCGGTTGGATCGAGCAGAACTGAGTCTAGAAACCGCTGGCGGCCATCGCACCGTATATCGATTCGACTTGAATAGCGGGTAAACATCCAGCGCTCATTTCTCGCCCGGCGACCGCTCGTCAGCCAGTCGACGAGCACCAGATTTCCCCCCATGGCCAGATCCAGTCGCTGTTCCTGCTGGTAGCATGATCCCGCAAAGCAGGTGATCGGATCCGGCGCAATGACCAGCAGCGCCTCATTTCCAATTGTCGCTCGGGTCGTCTGCCGGGTGACCTTTCCGCCCGGGCACTTGTAGACTTTCGTCGAAGATTGCGATGTGAGCACGCAGGAAGTGCCGTCTCCAATCTCGACTGCCAGATCGATGTGATCGCCGGCAACGAGGCCGCCGCCAAAGGTCGTGGTATAAACCCACGCCGCATCCCTGCGACGCGGGTAAAGGAATTTCAACGGATTGCTGGCCAGCGCACGGGTGACTTCCGTCCGCCTTCCGACCATCGCTGTTTTTAAGAATCCTTTGCCGCTCACCACACAATCAAACCGACAAATGAGCTTGAACCAATTCCTCGCTCAGTTGACGCGTCTCTCCGCTTTCCATGACCTGACCGCGGTCCATGATGTAGAAGTTGTGACCAAATTCACGAACGAAATCGAGATACTGCTCCACGAGAATCACGGTGATGTTGCGAGTCTCGACAAGGTCGCGCAACACACGACCGATTTGTTGGATAATGTTCGGTTGGATGCCCTCAGTCGGTTCGTCCAGGACGAGCACTTTCGGATCGCCAACCAGGGCGCGGGCGATCGAAAGTTGCTGCTGTTGACCGCCGGACAAATCGCCTCCTGCCCGTTTGCCCATTTCCTGAAGTACGGGGAACAGCGAGTAAACTTCTTCCGGAATGGTTTTTTGCCGATCGCTACGAGCCTGCAATCCAACCCGCAGGTTCTCTTCGACGGTCAGTTTTGGGAAGATCTGGCGGCCCTGCGGAACGAAGCCCAGGCCAGCCAGGGCCCGTTTGTTCGCAGGCAGAGAACTGAGGTCGCGGTCGCCGAGGCGGTCGTCTATCAGATGTATTTCACCTGCGGAAGGTTTAAGCAGGCCGATAATATTCTTGACCAGTGTTGTCTTGCCCACACCGTTCCTGCCAATCACGCAGGTGACGCGAGCGGTATCCATCTGCATGTTGATGCCGTGCAGGATCGGAACCGCGCCGTACGCAAAGGAGAGGTTGTTAATGGTTAGCATGCTCAGGGTCTCTTCGGGCCGGCGGCGATCCTTCGCTGTCCGGTTAATCGTCCGCGTTGTTAAAGGTCGTGGCGGCTCGTTGAATCGGTATCCAGAGACGCCGCGATCAAGGGAATAATTTAAATCTTAGCGGCCTCTTAGCGGCCGAGGTATGCCTCCACCACATCCGGATTTATTTGAATCTCCTCCATGTATCCTTCGGCCATGATCTTTCCTTCGTTCAGAACCGTGACGCCCGCGTCCAGTCGCCGGACAAATTCCATATCGTGTTCGATCACGATGATCGAATGTTGGCCGCGAAGTTCCAGCAGCAGGTCCGCCATCAGCGCCGTCTCTTCGTCGGACAGGCCCGCAGCGGGTTCATCGACTAACAGCAGGTCCGGTTCCGCCAGCACGAGCATGCTGATCTCCAGGCATTGACGCTGTCCGTGGCTGAGGTACTTTGCCTGGGTGTCGCGTTGCTCGGATAAAAGCACTCGGCTCATAATTTGATGAATCTGGTCTTCCTCGTCCGAGCTCGTTTTGCCGAATAAATTGCGGAACAGGTGTTTGTGGCGATTGGGTAGCGCCAGCTCCAGATTTTCAAACACCGTCAGGCTGTCAAAGAGGGAAGGCGTTTGGAATTTTCTGCCCACTCCCAGTCGCGACATCGCAACGTCCTGCACGTTGGATATTTCGTTGCCGTGCCAGAATAAATGCCCTTGAGTTAGGCGGGTCTTTCCGCTGATGACGTCGCACATGGTGGTTTTTCCGGCGCCGTTGGGACCGATGACGACCCGCAGTTCGTTGTGATACAGGCCGAACAGGTCGATGTCGAGCGCCTTGAAGCCGTCGAAGACGACGGTCACGTCCTCGAGATATACCAGGTAGGACATAATCCGACCGTCGCGGGTGAGTTCGCTGGGGCGAACGATTTTCTGGCGGGCCATGCTCATGACAGCACCTCGCCCCCGGGATTCGACCAGCGCCGCCAGACCGTAGTGGCGAGCCCATCCGGGAAAAAGCGGACGACGACGATGAACAGTCCGCCGAGGACGAACGGCCAGTACTCGGGACTCCAGATAAGTTTTTCGTACACAGCGGGCGAGACCCAGTCCTCGAGAAAGAAGAAAAACTCCTGCCTGGACGTCAGGAAATTGTAGAGCAGGTTGACCAGCAGCGCGCCGGCGATGGCGCCGCCCAGCGTGCCCCGTCCGCCGACCGCGACCCACACCACCACCAGGATCGATTCTTTGACCTCCATGTTGGTCGGCGTGAAGATGCCCATTTGCGGTGCGTATAGCATGCCCCCCAGTCCGGCGATCATGGCCGAAATTGAAAAGACAAACATCTTGAAAAGATGTGGTTTGTAACCGGCAAATCGAAGGCGTGTTTCGTTGTCGCGAATGGCGACGAGAACGCGGCCGAGCCGCGAGTTGATGATGAATGAACAGAGCCAGTAGACGAAAACCAAGGATGCGAGCGTGATCACGTAGAGCCCGAGCCGGGTGGATGGTTCGCTGAGTTGGAATCCGGCAAGTCGATCAAAACGCGTGAGTCCGTTCGTGCCGCAGAGTTTCATGTTGTTCATGCAGAAGACGAGCCAGGCCGCCAGAGTGACGGCTTGTGTCAAGACTGCGAAGAACACACCACGAACCCCACTTCGAAACACGAAAAAGCCGAGCACCAGGGCGACGAAGCCGGGAATCAATAAGCCCAGAGCCACGGTTCCCGGCAGCGAATAAAAGGGCTTCCAGAACCAGGGCGTCATCGCGTCGGCCGGCGCTTCGCCGACTCCATACGGATAGACAACATACAGGCAGGCCGGTATTTTCCACCCGGCGCCGTCGATAATCCCCTCCGGTCCGCCATGGTGCGCCAGATACATGCCCATTGCGTACCCGCCAAGCGAGAAGAAAAACGCCTGGCATAACGACAGCATGCCGGTGTAGCCCCAAACAAGATCAAGGCTAATGGCTACCAGCGCCAGCGCCAGATAGCGGCCCAACATGTTGACCGTATCGATGCTGATAACCCCCAGCAGGTAGAGGCACGGGGTGACGATTCCGCAGGCCAGCGCCAGCCAGAGGATATAATCCCGCGACCGCACCCGAACCTGCCTCTGTAATTCGGGAAAGCGACCGCCTGTGGTTGCCCACCGCCCGATCGGATTGTCCGACAAATTACGCATCGGCCTGCCTCCCCCTCGGTGGAAACAGTCCCGCGGGGCGGTACTGAATAAAGACGATGACCGCTGTCAGGATCAGCACTTTGGCCCAAATCGTGGAAAATACCGGTTCGAGAACTTTGGTCAGAATGCCCAGTCCGAGCCCCGCACAAACGGCTCCCGCAATATCCCCGACGCCTCCGGTAACCACCACCAGAAACGAATCGACAATATAGTTTTGCCCCATGTCGGGCGTAACACCGCCAATCAACGTCAAAGCGCAGCCCGCAATGCCGGCGAGTCCTGCACCGAAAGCGAAGGTGAACCCGTCTTCGTACCGCGTATTAACGCCCAGCGCCGCCGCCATTTCACGGTTTTGCACCGTCGCCCGCAAAAGCAGTCCCCGCTTTGTCCAATTCAACAGCCAGTAAACAAAGGCGACGCATGCGGCGGTGACTCCGAGGATAAACAGCCGGTTGTAGGGAACATGAAAATCTTGAATCACCTCCATTCCACCGACCAGCCACGTGGGGCTGTTCACGCCGATATTGTCGCCGTAACGAATGCGAACGACTTGAATCAGCGCCAAGCCCACGCCCCAGGTTGCCAGCAGGGTCTCCAGGGGCCGGCCATAGAGATGGCGGACGATGAACCGCTCAATCAGCCAGCCGACCGAGGCGGCAGCCAGAAACGAAACCGGCAAGGCGACAAGAAAGAACGCGTTCGCCGGATTGTCCGGCAAGGAGTGCCCGAAGGCCAGTTGGACTTCATAAGTCGCGTAAGCACCGATCATCATTAATTCGCCGTGGGCCATGTTAATCACGCCCATTTGACCGAAGACGATCGACAAACCCAGTGCCATCAGGATCAGAACCGAACCGAGCGAGAGGCCGCTGAAAATGTAGCCGAGAATGCGAACGCGCTGCTGATACGTGTTAATGCTCTCCAGGGCGGCCTGGCAAACCTGGCGAGTCTGCTCGTCGACCGCACCCGAGTCATCCTTCAGCAGCTCCTCAATCGCCGTCGCGGCGCGGGCGCTCGACATTTCACCCAACTCGGCGGCGGCCGCCCGCCGCAGCTGCATTTTGCTGCTCGTGTCCGCAAACCGAATCAGGGCAAGACTTTCACGGGTCCGGTGGAGAACCTGGGGATCCTGATCGACTTTGAGGACGCCCTCAAGCTCGTCGATGTACTCCGGTTTTCGCAGGTTGCCAAGCTTTCTAACCGCTGCCAGCCGCAATAGCTGATTGGGCGAATAGAGTTGAAGCACGCGAACCGCATTAACGACTTCTAGCCGCTCTTTTCGAGTTGCCGACAGCGTGACCAGACTCTTTTTCGAGACGATCACCGGGGCACCATCTTGGAGCAGAGGCTCGCCGGTGAGCGCATTTCGAAGTGCAAACGACCCGGAATCGCTTGCGACGGCCTTGGCGGTGACGAGTTGCTGCTGCCAGAGATGCAGGGTGCCCAGCCGAAACGCTTCAAGCACACCCGCGACACGGCCGTCTTTGCTGACGGCAAGAGAACGGACCGCCGCAATCCGAACGTCGCTCTCCGAATCGGCCAGCTTCAGAAGTTCGGAGGAAATCGCCCCCTCGTCAAGTTCGGCAGCCGTCAGGCCGGATAGGGAAAACCAAAGCGATCCAAATACCGACCACGCGAAGGCAGCCCCACGAAAACCTGAACGCATAAAACCCGCCGCCTTTTGGGCCACCCGGTAATCGTCACCAATGAGCGAGCGTCCCATACTCGCCGGAACAGAACCGAAGCGGATCCTCTCGCGGCAAAGTAACTGTCACACGAAACCCGAGATCATAACCGCTTTCCAGCAAACCGGCCACCGCCACTCGGGCGACAGCCGGCGCTGGAAAGGGAAGCAATATATTACAACCGACCGAAGAAGGTCACTCCTCGGCTTCGGCTTCTGCCTCGGGTTCTGCTTCGGCCTCGGGTTCTGTTTCGGCCTTGGCATTCGGGCCACCGGTTGGTGCCGGAAAGTCGCCGTCGGGGTGCAGGTAGGTGCTGTAGGAGTCGGGAGAAACAAGGCCATCCGTTTGGTGGATGATCTTGAATTGTCCGTCCGCCAGAATCTCACCAATGTACACCGGCTTGAGCGTGTGCTGATTGTCGGCGTGCATCTCCTTGGCACCTCCCGGCGCGTCGAATTTCATACCGTAAACAGCCTCCCGTACCTTATCTACATCAAAACTACCGGCCTTTTCCACGGCGGCCTTCCAGACGTAGACGCCAAAGTAGGCCGCTTCGATCGGATCATCCGTGACGCGGTCGCTGCCGCCAGGCAAATCGTGCTTCTTGCAATATGCCTTGAAGTTTTCCACAAATTTGTCGTTGCCATCTCCCTCGATGCTTTGGAAATAATTCCAGGCAGCCAGGTGCCCGACCAGCGGAGGAACATCCATTGCACGAAGTTCATCCTCGGCGACGGAAAACGCCATGATCGGGCAGTCTGAAGATGTCAGGCCCTGGTTGGCAAATTCCTTGTAGAAAGGAACATTGCTAGAGCCGTTGATCGTGGACAGGATACAAGCGCCGCCACCGCTGGAAAAATCTTTGACCTTGCTGACAATCGTCTGATAGTCCTGGTGGTGGAACGGGGTGTATTCCTCCTCAATATTTTCTTCCGGAACACCTTTACTCAAGAGAAATGCCTTGAGTACCTTGTTGGCCGTTCGCGGAAACACGTAGTCCGTACCGAGCAGGTAGAACTTTTTGCATGCGCCGCCCTCTTCAGTCATCAGATATTCGGCGGCGGGGATGAGTTGTTGATTCGGACTGGCACCGGTATAGAAAACATTCAGGGACTGCTCTTCGCCTTCGTACTGCACTGGGTAGAACAGCAAGGCATTGTTCTCTTCATAAACCGGCAGCACCGACTTGCGGCTGACCGACGTCCAGCAGCCGAAAGTAACCGCGACTTCCTCCTTGGTGATCAGGTCTTTTGCCTTTTCGGCAAAAAGATCCCAATCGCTCGCCGGGTCCACGTCCACTGCCTCGATCTGTTTTCCCAGGACTCCGCCATCGGCATTAATCTCTTCGACCGCCATGAGCACAACGTCTCGCAGCGAAGTCTCCGAAATCGCCATTGTCCCCGACAGCGAGTGCAACACACCGATCTTAACGGACTCTTGCGCCGCTGAATTGTCACTACCACCCTTGGAACACCCAATCGCCATTGGGAGGGCCAACATGAACGACCATAACAAAAGTTTTCGCATCACTCCGCCTTTCCTTTTCTTACTACGAAACGAAATACAGTACTTTCCCGCCAATCGGGGTTTCCTAGAATCTGCCATGCAGGCCGCCACGACGGCGAATCTACCGCGTCCGCCCACCACGGGCAGAACGGCGAAAAAGCACGGCACCGAAATCTCCACGCTCTTCCACCTAGACTTCGCGCAACTCAATTGCCGCCTACATGAATAACCCGCAGATCAGCAAATACCGCGCCAATATTGACAGCTATGCTACCAGGCATATTCCGAGGAAAACTTTCGGCAGGGACGGGGCCGTCGAAAGAAGGATGCACAAGAAGCGTGCAGAGTATGCCCGAATCGTGGGCACAGGCGATACCGGCGCAAAAAAAGCCGGAATGCCAACCCGAGGGCCAACATTCCGGCTATTAAAGTTCAGCGTAACTCGTCCCGGGGCCAAGCCCCGATTCAAGCCGATGCCTGAGGTCTCTTAGAACTGGACTTGGGCACCGAGGGTGAACGTGTTCGACAAGCTGCCGGCCGACCCTGAGGTGGTATCAAGTTCCGACCATACCGCGGAAAGGCGGGCATCGTGGCCGAACATGATGTAGTTCAGCTGGAGGTCCCATTGCTCCGCGACGGGCACTCCGGCGTCGTGGTTGTATTCCTGGTAGCGGGCCATGACCTGCCACTTACCGGGATAACCAGCCAGACAAACTTCGCGCGGCAGCAAGTAGCTGGCCAGCAGGAAGTGAGAGTCGCCTTGGCGCGTACCGCCCGTGACCGGATTCAGCACCGGACCACCCGACGGGGCACTTCCAAAATTGTCGTTGTACTCGTAGTACGCACCTTCGAGGGTGAGGACGCCGCAATTGCCGAGTGCTTTTTCGAACAACACATCGACGTTCCAGTTGGTGGAATCCGAGGTCGCTAGAGCCGCACTGCGATGCTGCACGGCCAGCCCGATGGCAAGAATGTCCTTTTCACCGTAGTAAGTGCTGGAGTTGTAGTAGCCCGGCTCCGGATCGAGCAGATTGAGGGTCACGCGGGCAGCCACTTCGAGGTTATCAACGCCCGGTTGGCCAGCCACGTCTCGGCCGCCGAGGTTTTCGCCATCAAACAGGCCAACGCTCCACTTGAAACGTCCGCCGCCTCTTTCGCCCCACAGCGCGACGCCGTCGTCGCGGCCCTGGAAGATGTTATTGTATCCAAGCTGGACAAACGGGAAATTCCAGGCATTCAGGTAAAACGGGCCGCTCAAATTCGAGCGATCGCTCGGCGGTAGAAACCGACCGAACCAAATGTGGGCGTTGCAGCCCATATCGAACTTGAGAACCGCATCCAGAACCCGCATTTCGCCGAGTTCGGTCGTGCCAAAGGGACTGCCGTTATGGTTGTCCTGGAATCCCTGGGCATTGTTGATGTCGGTATTGAATTCAAAACCGATCCGGTCGTGGCCCTGGCCGTTGAGGTAGATGCGGGCGTTGTTGAGGTTGAAATCTTGAATCGCGGCGCCGTTTCCCGGGTTGCCGGAATCGTGGGCGTTGTAGCTCGTGCGGATACCGGCGCCCACGTTAATGGACCAGTCCGTTCCCCACGCGAAACAACAGCAATTGCCTTTTTCGCAACCGCAGTCGGCTTCGACCGCGTCGCAAGCTTTGGCGTCGCAGTCTTCTGCCTGTGAAATAAGTTGGTTCGTGACGGTTTGAGCCGGTAAAGCCTGAACCGTGCCGAACGCCATCATGGCGAATAACGCCAAAATCCTGTTAGTGTTCACGATTGTGTTCCCCTACAAATAAGGTTCGAAAAATAACGTGACGGAAACCTTCCGCCATCGTATTGGCAGGCTGTGCGGTGTTCGAACCTGCCGCCGTATTAACTCAGTGTTTAAATTGCCGAGCGGTTATGAGAGTCGTCTCCTCAGTTTGCGCCTCCACGCTGGGGACAAAACTCTCTTTCAGAAGATGTTTGTTTGCTAAACTAATTCTGGGTTGAGGATTCTCCGCCACAGGGTAAATATCGTGAAAAAGCCGGTCGCGGCCTTAAGTGGAAAGTGATAAAATCAACCGATTAACCCGCTTGCACTGCCAATTTCCCTTAACTTTTCGGGTCATCGAAGTTGGTGATCGTGGTCAATGTTCGAGGATCAGAAAGAATGGGCAAGCTGGCGAGTTTGGCAGGTCATGGATACCGCCTTTCCCAACGGTTCCTTCGCGCATAGCGGTGGACTGGAGGCCGCGATCAAGTGGCGGGAGGTGGTTTCTCTCGCGGATGTCGTCAGCTATGTGAAAGATGCCCTGCGGAACACGGCTCGGAGCCAACTGCCGTTGCTGCGGGCGACCTATCTCGACTTCGATCGATTTGAGCAGATCGACACTGAGACCGACGCCTTCTTAAGTAATCACGTGGCGAATGCCGCCAGCCGCAGCCAGGGCCGGGCCTTGTTGGCGACCACCGCCGCGGTGTTTCGAACGAAACGCCTTCGCCGCCTGCAGCAAAAGTCGCTCAAAGGCGAGATTGTCGGGCATCAGTCGCCGGTCCTCGGGGTCGTTGCAGAGCAACTCGAAATACCCTTAAATGTCGCGATCCGACAATTTGTGTTTTCGAGTCTCCGCGACATGCTCTCGGCCGCCGTTCGCCTGAATGCCGTCGGCCCCATTCAAGCTCAAATTGTGATCGACCATTTACGGGGCGATTGCGAGCGAATTGTCCGCGAGTGTGGCGATCTGGAGGTCGACCAAAAGGCGCAGACGGCGCCTTTGTTGGATATGCTGCAGGCGAGCCACCAGCGGATCTACTCAAAGCTGTTCCAAAGCTAAGGAGCGTTTCCATGCACATGCACTCGGGGCACGACCACGAGCACGAGCACCTCGATCACCCGGGCGATTTTTCCGAACGCTCCCTGCCGCTGTTGGAACGCGACTTTGGGCAGCGGGCGTTCACGGTCGGCGTCGGCGGTCCCGTCGGCACGGGCAAAACGGCGCTGATGCTTTCGCTCTGCCGCGCGCTCCGCGCCAACTACGACATCGCCGTCGTCACCAACGACATCTTCACCCGCGAGGACGCCGAATTTCTGACGGCGCACGAAGCGATCGCGGCGGAAAGAATTTGCGCCGTGGAGACCGGCGGCTGTCCACACGCCGCCATCCGCGAGGATATCTCCGCGAATCTGCTGGCGCTGACTGAATTGTCCGAAACGTTCAGTCCGCAGATGCTATTGCTGGAATCGGGCGGGGACAATTTGGCCGCCGACTTCAGTCGGGAACTGGCCGACTACACGATCTACGTTATCGACGTGGCCGGGGGCGACAAGATTCCGCGCAAGGGCGGTCCCGGCATCACCCAGTCCGATTTGCTGGTCATCAACAAAATCGACCTGGCCGAGGCGGTGGGCGCCGATCTGTCCGTTATGGATCGCGACAGCAAAAAAATGCGCGGTGATGGGCCGATCGTGTTTGCGCAAATCAAAGAAGATGTCGGCGCCAACGAGATTGTCGAACACGTACTGAACGCTTGGAAGGCCGCCACCAGCGGCTAACCGCGATTCTCTCCGGGGGAGCTCGGCGGAACGAATGCGCAGGCCCGCCGATTTGGGCGTTGCGCGTCAAACGGCTTCGCCGCGGAAGCCAATTCCGCGGGAAACGCCTCTGCCGCCGCCATCGCTTTACGATCCTCTCCGGCGACGCGTTTGCGTACAGGCGGAAAGAACCAGGAAGGCGCCGCCGAGAAAGGGAACAAACGCATTCTCGAGCGGAGAACCCAAACTGTTTGAGTCCGAGAAGAACGCGAGACCGAAACACACAAAAAAGAATCCCAGCGTAGCAAGGAACGTGCCC
>JAYGDO010000403.1:0-9827 GCA_046582885.1 Pirellulales bacterium
TTTGTGACGCCGGCATCGCGAAATCATTGCGCGCGTTTTTAGTTGATAGCCAATTTCGCTATTGAATGCGGTGTTTTTGTTGTTAGATTCAAAGGAGTACTAATTTATTTCGCCTATCGGGAAGTTGCTTGAATAGCTTTCCCCAAACTTCACAGCTAAAAAATATCAAAGTTGCGGTCGGAAGGTATACGGCGAATGGCAGATAGACAACAACACGGTCAACAACACAGTGACGAAGTCGATCACTTGATCCGCAACGCCGAGTTGCGCGATGAGTTGGAACCATACTTCGATGAATCGATTGGACGTATTAACGTTCAAGAGTTTTCGACGCCACAAGAGAATGAATTCTTGGAATCGATGCTGGCGTGGGAGCGGGCGCCGGTGTTGCCGATTTCGGACTGGTTTTCACCACAACTCGAAATCCCTTCGCCGGACGAATTTGAATTGTCCGAGGAAGGCGAATTGGCATTGCACGAAGTGCTGTGGAAAACGATCTATGAACTGTTCAAAAATCGCATCGTTCTCGATTTTACCGATCATCTAACGGATCGCGAACTGTACTGCATGATCTACCGGGACATTTTGCCCAGCCAAGAAAAGAAGCTGAACGACATCCACAGCTATCTGCATTGGGATTGCGCTGACACCAGCGGCAATCAAGAAATTTGGCTACGCTACTATGCCACGGACGAGGAGCGCGAAACGTGGGCCGAAGAAACCGCCGATGTCCCACCGCCGCGCGAGCCGCCGCCGTGTCCGCGAACGCTGCCCCGCCGGCCACTCTGATTCAAAGTCCAGTTGGATCGCCGCTGACATGATACGTCAGCACCCGCCAAAAGCCGATCGTCTTCACCGGGCTCGCCTCGCGCACGATTTGCAGCCGAACATAGTACGTTGCCGACCGAGCATCCACGTCCTCAAAATCAATCGCGTAGATGTTTGTGATCCAGTCTCTTGATTGTGCTTCGACGAATTCTTCGGTTTCGTGTAGCCGGACCGATGGACTCTTGCCGTCAACGCTGAGTGGATATAAATCCAACAACTGCCGAACCACTTTGCTGCGTTTGCTGAATCGTTCAAATCCGCGACTAAGCTTCGGGTCCGCTTCGTAGTAGTCCTCCAGGTTAACGTCCAGCAGCGGTCGTTCCAACAGCGACTGGGTCAACGCATAAGCCCTGTGCGGATCGTTCTGAATCAAAGAATTGATCCAGGTTTGTCCCACTTGTTCGGCCCGCCGTCCGAGATGCCAATGTCGCACATAGCGTCGCGTCGGCGCCGCAACGAGAAAGACGAGCGACAGCGCCAATCCGGCCGTCGCCATTCCGCCACCGCGTCGCGTACCGCCGGCGTGCCGAATCCGCATCAGCGTGAGCGCGTTAATCAGCAGTGCCAGGCCTGGAACGAGCCAAAGGAACTCGTTGAGCATCGCCAACGGCGAAAAAATTCCTGCGATCAGGCCGACGATCGCGAATATATCCAGCGGCCTTCGATCGACAATACCCGAGTCCGTGTGATCGCTAAAAATCGGATCCGTTGGCGAATTTTCACTGCTCAAGGATCTGGATTTCCTTTTCGATGTCGCCGCTGCCGAACTCGCGGTTCACCCGCAGGTCGCGAGTGGTCTCAAACGTCGCACGGCGACCGCCGTAAGTCAGAATGAAATTTCCCTCGGGATCAAACACATAACGATCCGGATCATCTGCCGGTGGGGATTTGGCAAAGGAGCCTGTCGAAAGCTTGTGCATCAAAGCGAGTAGTTTCCGATCGGGCGCCAGCCCCATAAACATCCGTGAATCCGGTTCTGGCTGAAATGCACCGCCAAATGAATTGCGCGCCAACGGTGCGGTGTGCAGCGATGTCATGGTAAAGCTGATCAGGATCCAGGCGACCCCTAATGAAATGATGATTCCGCCCGCCAAGTCAATCGGTTTTAGAAATCGCACTTTCACTTTGGAAGCCACATTGGTCAAGAACGTGGAGATGCCGAAAAAGACCGCGAAGAAACTCCACATCACCAGGACGTCGAGCAAATAGGAATAGCTGGGCATTTTGGAATCGAGCCAAGTCGTGGCAGGCTCGTAGTAGTTCAAAGCCAACACAACTGCCATCATCACGTTAAACAGCGTGACGAGGCTCTGCCAGATTCCCTGCAAGCCAAGCATGGCCACACAGGCCAGCGTGATCACGAACAGATAAGCGAAAAGTAAAAATGCCATCACGGAATCCGATCATTAAATCAGTGCAAAGCTCAAACGAGAGATTGCGCAAACTGGGACTTCATTTTCTCACCCGCGCTTTCGATTACAGAATTTCACTTCAAATCCAAATCAGCTTTTCAATATCCGCTGCACTTCCTCAACCGACGTTACGCCCCGCGCGACCAACAGCACACCCTGCTCGCGAATGCTGGACATTTTCGCCTTTCGCGCCGCCTTGCGAATTGCATCGACTTGTGGATTCGATGTCAAAATCTTTCTGATGGCGTCGTTCACCTCCAGCAACTCAAAAATGCCGGTCCGTCCGCGATACCCAATGCCCTTACAATCGTTGCACGGCGACACCGTCTCGCCGGGCGTTTGATAAAGTTTTTCAATCTTGCCGGCTGGAATACCAAGTTTCTTCAAAAACTCCGGTGTTGGTTCGTAAGCCGTGCGACAGGTGTCGCAGAGCGTGCGCGGGAGTTGCTGGTGGAGAACGCCAATCAGGGCCGCGGCGAGTTTCGCCGGCGGGACTTTCATAACCAACACCCGCAGCAGCGCTTCGGCCGCATCCTTGCTTTGCACGGTGGCCAGCACCAAATGCTCCTGCGCCAATTCGCACAGCATTGTGGCCGACTTTCCGTCATTCATGTCGCGACACACAATCACATCCGGCCCGGTCCGCGCAACGGACGGCAAGATCGAGGCCGGTGTCTGTTCGGCGGATCGATTATATTTCTTTACATCGACTCCCTGGATGACCGGCTCCGGTTTCGCGGCGTCTTCGATGCTGACAAAGTCCCGCAACAGACGATCGGCCTGACCGAGCACCACGTTCATCGTCGTCGTCACGCCGCTACTCGGCAACGCGCTGAACAGAATTAATCCCTTCTCCTGACCGATCATCTCGAGCAACTTTTCAACTGTCTTGGCACGCACGCCGAGATCGGCGATTGTCTTTTCCGTGAACTCGTCAACCATGCTGAACTTCACCAGCACGCGTTCGGTCTCGCCTTGAACCTGAACCGTCAACTCGCAGTCAATCTCACGGCTACGAATTTCGCCGACGTTGATGCCGAACTGGCCGATCAACTTGGTGCCAGCGGCCTCTGCACCGATTGCGGCTACGTGCCTGAGAACCTGAACGATCTGCCCAGCTACTTCTCGCGATTGCGACTCGTGATTGTGCCACACGCCGTCAATAAAATAACGCACGGCGACCGACTCGCCCATATCGAGCAATATCGCGTCCGTGCGATACTGCACGGCGTCATTCAGCAGCTTGCGGGCCGCAATCATGCCCGGCAATTGTCGTGCAGACAGCAGATTCGCTTGGTCGTGCTGGTCGGTCTCACCACCCTTGGCAATAAGCTGCAGCGGCAGTCCTTTATCAACGGCATCCCTTTTTTCGGCCTCGATCTTGATGCCTATGATTTTGATTTTCTGAGCGAACCAAAACCGCAAATGGTCGGAGGTGAGGACCTTTTCATGATCGGCAAGTTTGGGATTGCGATAGGCGAACACGTACACCAACACCGGAGCAATATAGGCCATCAACATCAAACAAAGACCGAGGGCAAACCACGGCAAAACCCACGTCAACAAGAATGCCAGCGCAAAACTGCCCACGACGATCGGATTCCAAATCAAATAACGAAGCCGGTTTTTTTGCAGATCTGCGTTGATCCAATCCGCCGTGCGGACCCAACTCAAAAACAGCAGCCACACGATTGCGACTTTGGGGATACTCAGGTAAAAACCGTTTCCACGGAAATAATCAGGGTCAACGTCCTGAGGCGGCCAAGCTGATACGATTCCAGCCTCGACCGTGCCGGTCGGGATACCGTCGCCGTTTTTCGCTGCTGCGGTTGCCGCCGCGCCCGCCACAAGCAGGATCAGCAACATCAATTGGAACACTCGGACAATCATTTTTGCTGTTTCAATTGGTGAAGCGACTCTTCTTATTAACCGGAAGTATACGCGAGGGCTAGCGATGCGGAAATTCCCTTGCTTATGTCCGGATTATTGTCCCTGAAAATCTTCAGCGTTGCCGATTACAACAAGCCACCGTGGGCAACGTCAATGCCTTTCAACGACATCTTCAGCGCTTGACGGTTTGGAGATACCTCCAACGCTGTCTCCTGGTCGACCATTTCTCCTTCGACCAGTTCCTTCAAACTCTTGTTAAATTCCTGCATGCCATCGCCTGCGCCTAACCGGATTGCATCCGAAAGTTTTTCGTCCTCTTCCTCGATAATCAGCTTTCGCACGCTGCTGTTAAACGTCATGATTTCGACCGTGGGCACGCGGCCTATCTCTTCGCGGAGGGAGGGGATTAGTTTCTGCGCGACAATCGCTCTCATGTTGGCCGCCATCGAATGACGCAGACCGCCGTGCATGTCGGCGGGGAACAAATCAAGAATGCGACCGATCGTGGTGTGAGCGTTCGATGCGTGAATCGTACCGAAAACCAGGTGCCCGGTTTCCGCGGCGTGAATCGCCGTAGCGAAGGTCTCGCGATCTCGCATTTCGCCGACTAGCATCACATCCGGGTCCTCACGCACAGCATGCTTCATGGCAATCTCAAAGTCTTTGACGTCGATGCCGATCTCGCGCTGATTGATTAGCGATTTGTCTTCAGTAAACATGAATTCGATCGGGTCTTCCAGGGTCAGGATATGTTTGCGGTAGTTGCGGTTAATCCAGTTCAACATCGCGGCAATCGTCGTACTCTTGCCCGATCCGGTGACGCCTGCGACAAGAATCAGACCTTGGTGAAATTTACACAGCGGTTCGATTTGAGGCGGAAGATTTAAACCCGCAAAATCAGGAATCTCGTTGTTCACCCGCCTCGCGACGAGCCCGACGTGCCCCATCTGTAACATCAAGTTCACACGGAAACGCCACATCTCCCCGTCTACCTCCACCATGTGCGCGAAGTCGGCGCCCCCCTCGTCCTCAAAGACTTTGCGATTTCGCGCGGTGAGCATATCAAAGCACAACTCCTCCATCTCAGCATCGTCGATCGGATCGCGCTTCAGCGTACGCAGCACACCGTCGACCCGTACGTAGGGCGGCCGCCCCACCTTCATGTGCAAATCACTGCCCTCTAATTTGACAGCGGCGCGGAAGATTTTGTCGATTTCCAAATTGTGCTTGCGCTCTAAATGGCCGGTTTCGGATTCCATCTTGCTACGCTCCTACACGAGTCTCTTTACAATCGCACGCAAACGCCCTGCTCCCGCATGACGTGCTTGGTCTCGCTAATAGTGTACTCGCCAAAATGAAATATGCTGGCTGCCAGAGCCGCGTCCGCCTTGCCGATCTGGATCGCGTCCGCCAGATGCTCTGGCTTGCCCGCCCCGCCACTCGCTACGACCGGGATCGACACCGCGTCGCTGACCGCCGCAGTTATCTCCAAATCGTAACCATCCTTCGTGCCGTCACAATCCATGCTGGTCAATACAATTTCGCCCGCGCCAAGTTCTTCGGCCCGCCGCGCCCAGGCAACCGCCTCCAATCCTGTTGCTCGCCGGCCCCCGTGAATGTGGACTTCCCAAACCTCGCTACCGTTTTTCAGTACGCGTTTGGGATCTATATTGACCACGATACACTGGCTGCCGAACCGCTTGGCAGCGCGGCTTACCAAGCTGGGATCTTTGACCGCCGACGAGTTGATCGAGACCTTGTCGCTACCCGCACTGAGCAGCGCACGTATGTCGTCGATCGAGCGGATTCCCCCACCGACAGTCAGCGGCATAAAGACCATTTCGGCGGTCCGGCGTACCACGTCCAACATAATTTCCCGCTCTTCGTGGCTGGCCGTGATATCCAAAAACACAAGTTCGTCGGCGCCCTCGCTTTCGTAACGCGCAGCAACTTCGACCGGATCGCCGGCATCGCGAAGTTCGACGAAATTCGTGCCTTTAACGACCCGCCCACAATCGACGTCAAGGCAAGGTATGACGCGCTTGGCAAGCATTTGAATGCGGTTTCTGTTCCAATGGAGGAGAGTAAAACAAGCGGGGCGGACCGCAACACCGCACGACAACTCACTTTAAGCTGCCAACTCGGCACGGTCAACGCCCTCGACTACTAGAGGCGTGCGATTACTGGCTTTATGATGGACTTCGCCGCGTCGATTCACTCAAGGAATTTTCCGCACAGTCCGGACGCAGTTATATCAGATGTCTACTAATCCCGGCCGCCATCCCAACAGCGACGTGCGCATGCGAGGCTTTGCGTCTCGAGCAACGGTCGAAGAAGCGTTGACATGGCTCGATAGCCACTTACAACAACTGCCGGCGGAAACGGTTGCACTGTCCGAAGCCTTCGGGCGAGTTTTGGCAACCGAAATCGTCAGCGAGGTTGACGTACCGAGTTTTCCGCGAGCCATGATGGATGGTTTTGCGGTCCAGGCTCACGATACGCAGGGTGCATCGGCCTATAACACGTTATCGCTGACGGTGATCGGCCAGGCCATGCCGGGCCGCGGTTTTTCAGGCCGCGTCCACCGCGGCCAAGCCGTACGCATTATGACCGGCGCGCCGCTGCCCGCCGGCGCCGACTCCGTGTTACCCGCCGAGCTCGTCGATATCCAAGACGAACGGATCCTTGCCCAAGGCGAAGTATCGCCCGGAAAACATGCCGGCTGCGCGGGCGAAGATGTCCAGCGCGGTACAACGTTGTTTCAACCAGGACGCTTGTTGCGGCCGCAGGATATCGGCGTGCTGTCGTCCATTGGCGTCGGCGAAGTTCAAGCCGTGCGCCGACCGCGGGTCCGACTCGTCGTGACCGGCGATGAATTGCTGCCCGCCGGCAACAAGCCAGATGGTTTTCAAATTACGGACGCCAATAGCCCGATGCTCGCCGCACTTGTCACGCGCGATGGCGGTCTGGTCATCAACGAAGGAATTGTTCCCGACAACCGCGAAGCGATCCTCGCCACCCTGAGGACCGACACCGACTTGGTGCTCGCTTCGGGCGGCTCAAGCGTCGGTCAGGAAGACCACGTCCCTACGCTATTGGCCGAACATGGCGATTTGGCCATTCACGGAATCGCCATGCGGCCGAGTAGCCCCGCCGGTATGGGCATGATGGACGGGCGGCTCGTGATTTTGCTTCCCGGCAATCCCGTTTCATGCTTGTGCGCGTATGACTTTTTCGCCCGTCGCGCAATTCGGTCGCTCGGTGGCCGTGACAAGGGGTGGCCCTATCCGTGTGCCCGCCTACCGCTGCGGCGCAAGCTGGTTTCCGCCGTCGGCCGAGTTGATTACGCGCGGGTGGCGATCGTCGACAATCAAGTCGTGCCGATCGCAATCTCCGGAGCATCGATCCTCTCCTCCACAACCCGCGCCGACGGCTTTGTCGTTGTACCGGCTGACAGTGAAGGGTACGACGAAGGAACGCCCGTCGACGTACTACTTTATACATCTGGCGGTGAACTGCACGGACGCATTAGCACGGTACGCTGACTTCCTCCCACACCTTTTCAACTTGAGAATCACCCGATCACTTTGTCAAAAAGACTTCGCTTCGCACGACTAGTTGGATGAGATCGCGAAGCCGGTTTCCCTGTTGGTCGAGTTCGGCCAGGATTCGATCGACTTCGCCACGATCCGTTGGCTCCAGCAGACGGCCGCTACCGTAGGTCAGCAGTTTCTCACACAGGCAGCGGGTAACATCCTTCTGGCGGGCCATCAGCATCTTTTTGAAAGCGAGAATGTCATCGAGTTTTTGTCCCGTCGATAGCGTTGCCGACGGATCGATCTTCTGTTTGGTTTCCGGATAAATCTCGCGCCAGCGACCCATCGGATCGAAGCTCTCCATCGCGAATCCCAGGGGATCGATTTTTCGATGACAACTGTTGCACGCCTCAACCTTGCGATGCAGCTCGAGCTGTTCACGAATCGTCTTGGCAGCGCGCAGATCGGGCGCGAGCGGTTCGACATCGGGCGGAGGCGGCGCGGGGGGGGTGCCAAGCACGTTTTCCAGCACCCAGACGCCGCGGACGACGGGTGAAGTGTCGACACTGTTGGCCGTGGCCGTCATGACGCTTGGCTGAGTAAAGATGCCGCCGCGACGAGAATCGTTTAGTTTTACTTTTCGGAATCCGTCACCCCAGACGTCGTCACGGTTGTAGAGGATAAAGGCGACTCGTTCGTTCAGAAATGTGTAATCGGAGTCGATGAGATTTCGAATCGGGCCATTCGTCTTTACCAGGTCGGCAAAAAACGCATCGGTCTGGGCGAGGATTTGCGACTCCAGCTTGCGATGCCAGTAGATTCCGAACTTAGCCTTTTCGGGCGGCATAGCGCCAAGCTTGTCGAGCCGCAACCACCGCTGCGTAAACCGCCGGACAAACGCCGCCGCCTTGGGATCGTCCAGCATGCGGTCCACCTGTTCGCTCACTACCGACGGATCGGTTAGCCTGTCGGCCGCGGCGAGCCTAAACAATATTTCGTCCGGCATGGATGACCAGAGGAAGTAGCTCAGCCGGGAGGCGATCTCGTAGCTGTTCAACCGACCCTGCGATTCTTGCAGGTAATAGAATCGCGGCGAGGCAATCACAGCGGTGTAGCCCGCTCGCAGCGCCTCCGGCCGACTGCGGCCGTTGGCCAGCTGCGACTCGACAAGTTGAACGTATCGGATAATTTCTTCCGCCTGCACCGGACCGCGAAACGCGCGTTTGGCAAAACGCAGAATTACTTCTTCAATTTTCGCCTCGTCGCCGCCGCCGTAAAGGAATGTGTGGCTCTTGGGTGGCCACGATTCGAGCAGTGGCTCAATGGTCATGCTGTAAATTCGCACGTGGGGGCCCTGGTAGCCCGCCCTGAGCAGCGCCTTGCCCATGTCCGGCTCGTAAGCTTGCTTCTCTTCCTTCGGGGCCTTGTTGTCCGGCTTTGGGCGATAGGCCCCGGGTAAGTACTTCTCGACCAACCGCGATGGCCTCAGACCACGATCGTAGGGCGCGTTTTCCCAACCTACCCAGGGCGTCCAGCTCGCATCCAACCAAGTTTCAAACGTGTAGCTGTGCCTGTTCCCATCACCGGCCATAGCCCATTCGGTGAGCTTGCGGGAAGTCGGGTTGCCTTCGTGGAGGCCACCGCGTTTGGAATCGGCCATGTGGAGGCCCAGCAGTATCGGTTCATCCTGCTTGGACTTGATAAGTTCACCCCACGGGTGTTTCTGGTTGTGGGCCGAGGCCTCGATGGTGATGCGATATCTGGTGGACAAGCCGACGCCCATTCTGGCGATTTCGTCAGGTGCGACGCGACCGGTAGCTCCGGTGCTCGCACCCGGTTCTCGGTACCGCTGGAAGATTGCATCAAAATCGGGGTTGATCTCACGCGACCAGACCTGCAGGCCGGCGTTCGGTCCTTTCGTCCGAATGTGTCCGGCAAACCGCCGCGGCTCGAGCTTTGGCTTTTTCTCAAAACGCGTCGCGATCTCCAGGCAGTCCTCAACCGCTGAGATGATCAACTTCAGGAGAAAATCTGACACCACCAAGCGATCTCCGATATTGTCGAACCCTTCCTCCAGTTCATCGGCAGGAAATTCGCGAGTTGGATCATTACTGCTCCACGTAGGACGCCCGTTGCCAAATCGATCCTCGAGTTTCGCCAC
>JAYGDO010000552.1:0-5630 GCA_046582885.1 Pirellulales bacterium
AAAAAAACGCCGAGCGAGCAGGCGAACGCGTAAACGAGATTTAGCTTCGAGGACATGGCGGCCTTCAATTCGATCGCATGGTCGTCAACCGAAATCAATGAAACCGATCAGCGTACCACAGCTAATATACCAATGGCGGTCGAATCGCCGAGGCCGGATGAGACCAAATCGAAACGTGTCGCCACCTTCCGTGATACAGCCCGCGGTCGCGGCACCAGTATTCAATGGAGACTTGCGCACTCTCGTCGAAAATATTCCTCAGGGACTTTTTCTCCCGGCACGACAGCAGACGCGAGCAGAATCTCACTCGATGAATCCTTTTTGTTGCTTAACTTTCACCGCCCCTGCTCTGTGCCGGAACAATGCGATTCCACTGCCTTCGGTTCCACCTCACTACGACCGGAATATCTGAGCCTACAAATTGCCCGGACGTGCTCCGACAACTGCACGCTCTGCAATTTTCAACTGGCAATCGCGGACAGTTTTACCGTGGGTCCAACTAGGAACCGCTTAACGATCTGCCTAGAATGAATTCCAGGGACGCTGAGGCGCCCCGCCTAATTGTCTGTCGCTCATTAATGGTTCGCAGCAATCGATCGCGATCGGGAGTTTGGAATTGAGGCCTTTGGAACTAATCCCGCTGGAGGAATTGACCAACGAATTCCAGCACCTCGACGAACTCGAGGCCTGCCAGTACCTGGAAGAACTGGGCCGTGCGCTTCCCGAGTTCCCGGAACAACTGCGCACCGACCAGTTACTCGTTCCCGGCTGCCAGTCGCGAGTCTGGCTAATAACCAGACTCTCTGCCTCCGAATCGCCCGTCCTTGAGATCGTTGCCGATAGCGATGCGATGGTCGTCAAAGGACTCGTTTTCGTGGTCATGTGCATGTACTGCGGTCGCACGCCCAGCGACGTATTGGCAGTCGATTATAGGAATTTTTTCGACAGACTCGGCCTGGGAAGGCTGATCCTGCCGCAGCGTAAAAACGGTCTTTTCTCGATGGTCAAACGCATCCGCCTGTTCGCCGAGAGCACCCTCGAAGACGAATTCGTCGCGGCGGGCGCAACCGCGAAAAGCCGCGATGCAGTCTCCGCAGCCGAACATGTCGTACCGCGAGCGATTGAAACCGCCCGGGCCGATTTTCCAGTGTTCGGCCAACAACTGCCGACCGGCGGGAAGGTCGTGTACCTCGACAGCGCATCCTCAGCCCAAAAACCCGTAGCCGTTATCGAAAAAGAGCGTGAAGTCGAGGAAACCTATTACGCCAACGCGTTCCGCGGTCGCTACTACTTCGGCAACCGCATCGATGATGAAATTGAAGCGGCCCGGGAAAAGGTCCGCGCATTGATCGGCGCCGCATCGGCCGACGAAATCATTTTCACCTCCGGCACGACGATGTCGATCAACCTCGTCGCAGATTGCTGGGGCCGCAAATTCCTGCAGCCCGGCGACGAAGTGGTAATCAACGAGATGGAACACCACGCCAACCTGGTACCCTGGCAACGCGTGGCGGCCGAACGCGGAGCGGTGCTGAAGTTCATTCCGCTGACCGCCGACGGCGAGTTGGACCTCAGCCAACTTGAGCAGACCATCACCGCCGACTGCAAACTGGTTGCCGTCTCCGGCATGTCAAACGTCCTGGGCACCATCAACCCCATCGACAGCATTGCGGCGCGAGCCGCGGAGGTGGGTGCTCTTATTTTAGTCGATGCCGCACAGAGCGTGCCCCACGCCGCCGTCGATGCAACCTCACCGCCGGTCGATTTTCTCGCGTTTTCCGGGCACAAACTATACGGGCCAACCGGTATCGGCATACTTTACGCGCGGCGAGAAATGCTACAGGCGATGGATCCGTTTTTTGGCGGGGGCCACATGATCGAGCGCGTCGGGCGCGAGCATTCTACCTGGGCCGAACCACCGGCCAAATTCGAAGCTGGAACGATTCCGATCGTCCAAGCCATTGCGCTGGGTGCGGCAGTCGACTACGTCCAGTCCATCGGTTTCGATGCCATCCACGCGCACGAACGACAATTGTTGCGATCCGCACATCAACGGCTCGAGTCAATCCCAGGGCTGACCATCTACGGGCCACCGGTAGAGAGAAAAGGGGCCATCGTCAGCTTCACGATCAGCGGAATCTCGGCGGAAGATCTCGCCTGGCGGTTGGATCGCGCCGGCGTCTTCACCAGGCATGGGCACCATTGCACGATGCTGCTGCACGATTGGCTGGGTACTGCCGCCACAACGCGCGCCAGCTTCGGGCTCTACAATACCATGGAAGACGTGGTCGCACTCGAACAGGCCCTCCGGGCAGCTCTTCACGAAATTGGCACTCCATGAGCCAAACACTTTGCGGAACCTTACTCGCACAACCAACGGCCCTAGAAAAACACGCACCCGGGCGGGCGGACACAACGTGAATCAACCGGGAATGCCGATATCGGCGACGACTAGCGTATCGCGCGCAGTCCGAGTTCCGTTCGCCGCGCGTTGACAGCGTGGATCGCACGGGGTTCTAGCTTGAGTAATTTGGTTAACTGCGATCCGGAAATCCCCAGTTGTGTTGTCGCGCGTCGAATATTCATGCCCTCGTCGGCCAACACGTCCAGCGCCTCTGCCAATAGCACCGGAAAGTCATCGTGTACCGCGCTGACCTGCACGCGGCGGGACAGCCGACGGGACTGCCAAAGCTCGCTGGGCTGCGGATCACCGCACCGCGGCGTGCGAAATTGCAGCGCCAGATTAATCCGCAACCGAAAAATCGCCACACGCCGATTTTCTTCTTGGCTCCGACGTTCGCTTGCTTCTGCTCGGATTCCCGTTGGCAAATGGGTAATTACGATGCCTGTTTCGACCTTGTTGCGACGCTGGCCGCCCGGCCCGCTTCGTCGTTGACGGCGAATGTCACAGTCCGTCAGCAATCTGTTGATTTCAAACGAGACAGGATGCAAGCGACGACCTCACAGTGGCAACGGCGGCCTTGACGGGTATTTGAAATGATGAATCCCGCAGGGCGGATATTTTAACTCTTGCCGTGCGTCGCTGCGTAATCGGAACATATTACCACCGTTCTCAGCTCGCACTGATCGTCACTGTTTTGCGTTCCTATGTAAAGCTGGGGAGCCTATACGGCGCGGCCGCTTTACCGTTGAAGTGCGTTGCCATTTCAAGCCGATTTACACTTCATCTCACCGCAACCCGCAGCGGTGTAAAATTCGATCCTACCATCAGGAGTAAGGCGTGCTCAACGCGTCGCGATCTCGCCTATACGACTCGGCCTGGCTCCGACGGCTACGTGCCTGCGGCGGTCTGGCAGCCTTGACGGTTTTTGCTGTCGCGATCGTATTTGCGGCATTTATAAACCAATCTTCCGCCTCCGAACTACGCCGCACGGCTATCGTCAAGGCCGTTGAGCGGGCGCGGCCGGCGGTGGTGAATATTCGCGGCCAAAAGAAACTCTCCGGTATATCCATTGGAAATAACGATTCACCCCGCCTGGTCAACGGCATGGGTACCGGTGTCATCTTGGATTCCCGGGGATACATTATCACCAATCACCACGTTGTGGACGGCGTGGCCCGGATAAACGTGACGCTAGCAGATGAGTCGCGTTTTGTCGCGAGGCTGATCTCGCACGATCCGGAAACTGACCTGGCAGTGATCAAGATCGACGCACCCGGCAAGAAGCTGCCCACGATGCAAATCGGCACTTCTCAGGATTTAATGCTCGGAGAGCCCATGATCGCCGTAGGCAATGCATACGGCTATCCCCACACCGTGACGCGGGGGATCATCAGTGCGCTGCACCGTACGGTCCAAGTCAGCGACGTGCAGTACTATCGCGACCTAATTCAGACAGATGCCAGCATCAATCCCGGCAATTCCGGCGGGCCCCTGATGAATATCGATGGCGATTTGATCGGCATCAACGTCGCCGTCCGTGTTGGTGCACAAGGTATTGGTTTTGCCCTGCCGGTGGACAAGGTTATGGAGGTTGCGACTAAATTAATTAGCATCAAGCGAGTCGATGGGAACTGGCACGGCATAATTGCCCGCAGTGGCAGCAGTCGTGACCACGTCGAAATCGATGCGGTGGAGCCGTCCAGCCCGGCCGCCAAAGCAGGACTAAGGGCAGGAGATGTGCTTAACCGAGTCGAAAATACGCCCTTGCATCGCGGCCTCGATCTTGAGCGGGTATTGCTCGGCAGCAAGAGTGGCCGACAGGTTCAAATACAGGTCACTCGCCGCAATCAGCCCCAGGAAGTAACGCTGGTGTTGACTTCACTTCCTCGTAAGCGTATTACCGCCGATAACCGCAGCTGGGAACTGTTTGGCCTGAGGCTCAAACCAATTCCTGAGGGGCAGTTTCGCAGTGAATCAAGCCGTTACCGAGGCGGATTGGCCATTACGGAAGTACAACGCAACAGCTTGGCGAGCCAACAAGGCATTCGTTCGGGTGATGTGTTGGTCGGCATGCATGTTTGGGAGACGGTTTCCCGCGACAACATCGACTACGTGCTAGATCATTACGACTTCAAGAGTTCGGAACCACTCAAATTTTATATTCTTCGCGGTAAACAGACCCTCTACGGCTATTTGCGAGTTTCAGCACAAATAAGAGACCAGTTATCCCGGAAATAAGGGCGAGGTTTGACGGAATGTCTCGTCGAGCATAGACTCGCAAACAGCCCTTTGGGCGTCGTCCGAAAAAGCACACGCATGTTTCAACTTCCGCTGTATACGACGCGCGCCGCTCCATGGAACTCGACTTTCTGCGCTGGCTCAACACTCGGCTTTCGTCCCATCCATGGCTCGGGGTGGGGCCCGGAGACGATGCCGCCGTACTACAACTGGGAGAAGCCGGCAACCAAGTTGTCACCTGCGATCTCATCGCCGATGGAGTCCACTTTCGAGCCGAGTGCGACGAACCGCGCCGCATAGGACGCAAGGCGCTGGCCGTAAATCTCAGCGACCTGGCCGCCATGGCGGCGCGCCCGCTGGCCGCGTTCGTATCCGTCGCGATTCCGCACCAAGAGAGCCAAAGCGTCACCGAGACCCCGCACTCGGCGGGGGAGGGTTTCCCTGCGGCGTTGGCAGAGCAACTTTACGACGGCATTCTTTCACTTGCACAGCAGTACGATGTGGCCATCGCCGGTGGTGACACGAACGTTTGGCGGGGGCCCCTTGTCATCAACGTCACATTGATCGGCGCAACCGACAAACGAACGCCGCTCTTGCGCGGCGGCGCCATTCCCGGAGACCACCTGATCGTCACCGGCAGCTTTGGCGGCAGTTCGCTGGGGCATCACTTCGATTTCGAACCGCGTGTCGCCGAAGCAATGCGGCTCGCGGAGGGATATCAACTTCACGCCGGCATGGACTGCAGTGACGGATTGGCGCTCGACGTATGCCGCCTCGCCGAAGCCAGCGACTGCGGTGCGACGATCGTTATATCCGACATCCCGATAGCGGAAGACGCCCGCCGACTCGCCACCGACACACCGGAACAGACCGCGATCGATCACGCGCTCGGCGACGGCGAAGATTTCGAACTCATCCTGGCGGTACCGCCGAAAGAAGCCGAGCGACTGCTCGCAGAGCAACCGCTTGAGATTCCGCTGCACGACAT
>JAYGDO010000584.1:0-7473 GCA_046582885.1 Pirellulales bacterium
TCCACCCCGCAGGTGGGGAGATTTTGAATCCGGTCACCGGCGGCAGCCGCCAGGGCGAAAGCTACTTTATTCTCGGCAGCTATCTGTTGCCCCGCGAAGTTTGCCTCGCCGGTTATGCCGGTAAGTGGCAGGTCATGGGCCGCTACCAGGAATACAGCCACGACTTCCAGACAAGCGGTAACGGCTTCGACGCCGACCAGTGGGACTTGCAGCTGAACTACATCATGTTCGGCCACGATGCCCGGCTTTCGGCGGTATGGTCGCAGCTTGATAACAGTGGACTCACCCGCGACGGCGGTGTGTTGAACACGTTCACCCTCGGTGCCCAGGTGCAGTTCTAGAGACGCGGGCATCAACTTGGGTCTGTGCGTTGCATCAGGCCCTTTAAAGCGGAATTTAAATTGCCGGAATGTTGGCCCCCGGGTCGGCATTCCGGCAATTCTTTTTGGGGGATGAACTCGGTCAGCCTCCGGCACTGCCGAAAATTGCCCCGGCTTTACTTAGGCCACTTCGGCCTCTTCCCGGGCCAGCGGATTACCCCGATGGCTTGTGGGCGGACGCTCCGCCGAGTTCGTCCGGCCGGGGTGCTTTTAACGTGCGGGCCACGGGCCGTAAAAGCTGCGGTTTCTCCGGGTAGAACTCTTTTTTGTACCGCGGATGGTACACGTCGGCCTTGTGAACAAACAACGCTGGCGGTAGCATCATTTGACCGCGTTCCACACGGGGTGGACCGCTGCCGCGGCTAAACGAATGCTCGCCAAACGGAACGATTGCAGCCAGATTCATGAAACTGATCGTCGCCATCATTCAGCCCAGCCGGCTGGAGTCCGTCAAAGCCGCACTGACCGACGTTGAAGTGTTTCGGCTGACCGTTATGGACGTGCAGGGATTCGGCCGCCAGAAGGGACACACCGAGGTGTACCGGGGTCACGAATTCTCCGTCAATCTGCTCCGCAAAGTTCGATTGGAGATCGCCGTGAATGACGATTTCGTCGAGCCGACGATTAATGCGATCATCAAGGGCGGCCGCACGGGCGATGTGGGCGAAATCGGCGACGGCAAGATCTTCGTGCTGCCTATGGAAGATTGCGTCCGCATCCGCACCGGCGAACGCGGCAGCGAAGCGATTTAATTAGCCTCCGCGACCGCTCCGTGCACGGTTTCCGGGCCATGCCGCCTCGCTTGGGCTACTCTTCCAGGATTCCCTTGCTCTTGGGCAAGTAATGGCACAGCGCAATTCCGCCGAAGTACAGGACCGTGAGCGGGATGGCCATGGCCATCATGCTCATCGGATCGGCCGGCGTCAGCAGCATGGAGATGACGAAGATCACCAGAATTGCCAGCCGCCATTTCGACAAGTAATCCTGGACATTGAACATGCCGATCCGCTCCATAAACAACATGACCAGCGGCAGTTGAAAACTGATGCCAAAACCGACGGGGAGAAAGATCGCAAAGCTCAGCCACTCGCTGATGCGCGGGTCGGGTGCAATGCCCAATTTCGCGTTAAAGTCGAACAGAAAACTTAGAATGAACGGAAAGACAATAAAGAAACAAAACAGAGCGCCGCCGAGAAACAGCACCAGGCTGAACGGCAAAAACACATGAATGTAATTTTTTTCGTGCGGGTACAGTCCTGCCGCCACGAATTCCCAGGCCTGATAAAAAATCCAAGGACTGGCGACCACAAAACCGGCGACCAGTGACGCCTTGAGCCAGATCATGAATGCTTCTTGTACGTTTAGCGATTTCAGCGCCATTCGTTCGTCGCTGGACATGGGTCGCCAGACGAAAAGAGGAACAAGGTCCGCGGCCCCGCGCCGCGTTGTTGTTGCAGTCGATTTCTGGTCCTCTCGGTTCGGCTGCGAGTCGTCGGCCGCGGGCGTCCCTTTGGCCGGTCGCCGGCCGGCTTCTTCGACCCCTAATTGGATGCGGATGGCGTCGGGGTGTACGAGATATTTGATGTAAATGTGGCCCTCATCCGTTGTCATGGTTTTGATGTCGGAGAGAGAATACGGAACCGGACGGCCTGCCTTTTTTTCGTCCGCCATGAATATTTCGTACTCGGATTTGGCTTGTTTTTGGTAGTAGTCCTGCAGCCCGTCCTCGATGGGCCCCTGTATGAACGCGACAACCCAGTCGCTGAACGTAAGGCCGATGATGACGCCGATAAACAACCCCAGCAGTGCCTTGATTAAACAGCGTCTCAACTCTTCGAGGTGCTCGCCGAAAGTCATGGTGCTTCCGGAAAACAGGTCTTCGTCGTATTGGCGATTCATGAGAGACTCCCGTAATACGTCCGAGCGGCTACCACATAAAAAAACCCGGCTTTCGAGGTCGCCCGCGCACCGAAGCGCGCCGGAGCAAACTCAAAAACCGGGTTTCAGCGGACTGCGAGAAACCGGGTTCCGTTCGCATCGCATTTCGATAATAACACTCCATATCGCGCGTGGCAAGCCGCGCGTCCGGGGGGGCGTTGTGCGGCTGCCGGACGGTCCGCCGTACCACATTCGAAAACTGAGAAATGACACGCCTTTATCCGCTGCGGTTCGAGCCGATCTTTCGCCGTTACCTTTGGGGTGGACGCCGGTTGGGTGAGGTATTGGACAAGGACATCGGCCATGATTCCTGTGCGGAGAGTTGGGAAGTCGTCGACCATGGGGCCGATCAAAGTATCGTCCGCAACGGCCCGCTAACCGGCATGACGTTGCGGGCGCTGACCGATCAGCACGGTGCCGAACTGCTTGGTGTGCATCATCCGCAAACGGCGTTCCCGCTGCTGTGGAAATTCGTGGATGCCCAGCAGCCGCTTTCGGTGCAGGTGCATCCGAATGACGCCCAGGCCGCACAGCTGGATCCGCCCGATTTGGGAAAGACCGAGGCCTGGGTGGTTTTGGCCGCCGAGCCGGGCAGCGTGATCTATGCCGGGTTAAAACCCGGTTTCGATTGCACGGTCCTGCGACGCGAGATTAGCCGCGGGACTTGCGAACGGTGTCTCCACTGTTTTGAGCCGCAAGTTGGTGACTGTGTTTTTATTCCCGCCGGAACCGTCCATGCCTTGGGTGCCGGATTGTTGGTGGGCGAAATCCAGCAGGCCAGCGACACCACCTACCGACTATACGATTGGAATCGTCTCGGCCCGGATGGTGAGGCTCGAGAACTGCACGTTGAACAGGGGCTCGAGGTGATCGATTTTCAGCGAGGTCCGGTGGCACTTCAAACCGTGATGGCCACGGACCATCCGAACAAACACACGCTCGTTTCATGCGAAAAATTCATCTTAAATCGTTGGCAGTTTGACCGGGAGATAACAATGCCGGCGGACAAACGCTGCCACATCATCGCGTGTGTTGAGGGAAGTGTTACCGTGCTTGCCGAATCCGGTGAAGAGCGGCTTGGCAAAGGCGGGACGATGCTACTGCCAGCAACGCTCGGCGCAGTTCGCTGGCGGGCTGCTGGGCCGACGGTCTTATTGGACGCGTTCCTGCCGTAATGCGATGTTGGTGATTGCCACCACTGATGGCATCGGTCTTCTCGTGGGGGCGTTGCTGGCCCAGATGAGTCTTTCCTGCCTCGTTGGTTGCTCTCTATAATCTTCCGCCCATGCTGATACGCTTCATTTCTTTGCTCGTGGTCGTTGTCGTTGCCGGAGGTTGCCAACTGGCGGTACCCAGCGTGGTCGATATGCGCCCGCCGTGGCTGCAGCGGCGGCAACTTTTGCGATTTGACCCTTATCCGGACAATGACACGGCTCCCAGAGTCGAGGGCGGTCGTCCGCCCGGTTTTCAGCACCAGATCAACGAGCCCGCGCGGTCGCGCTGGGTATTGCCTCATCCCCCTGTACGAACCGCCGCACCGGTTGGCTTTTGATGGTCTGCCGCCCGCATCGCGGAACAAAAGGGTCGAGCCTGTCGGCAAACCGGCCGCTTTCCGGGCCGCCCGATTGGGCGTCGGCTCATTATGCGGTTTGAAGGGCGCAACGCTTCGCTGGCCGTTCGCTGTGGGAGTTCCGGTCTCTGCTACGCGGCCGGGAGCGAAACGGTGAATGTTGCGCCGTGTCCTGGCGAACTTTCGACAGTCAAGTTTCCGCCGTGATTTTTCACAATCCGCCAACATTTCGATAAGCCGAATCCCAAGCCCCGCCCGGCTTCCCGCCCGGAATAGAACGGGTCAAACAGGTGTGGGCGGTGTTCGGTCGGGACTCCAGGGCCGTCATCGCGAACGATGATTTCGGCGCCAGTCGGTTGCGAAGTGTCGCCCACAATGCGCGAGCCAATTTCGATATGTCCGCCGACGCCGAGAGCCTCGAGCGCATTCTTGCACAGCGCCTGAATGACGATCAAGAGTTGTGTTTCATCGGCCTCGACGATGACCGATGGGTTCGTTGTTTGGTGAACCAACTGCGTTTGCCGATCTGCCGCGGTGCTACAAAGCTCCTCGACTACTTGTTCGATTAACCGTACCAGATTTACTTGCTGTTTTGTTGGTGTGGGCGGTTTGGCAAATAGCATCATGTCGGCGATCATCTCGTGCGCTCGGAATGCCTGGGTGTTGATCTTGGCCAGTGTGCGGCGCCGTTCCGGATTCGTTTCATCGCGCAAGAGAAGTTGAGCGCGTCCCGCGATGCTACCCAGCGGATTATTGATCTCGTGTCCCGCCCCGGCGGCAAGCTTGTACATCGCCCGGAGTTTTTGATTCTCCAGTTCCTCGGAAAACTGTGCCTGGAGGCGGTCACATAGGTCCAGACCCTGGCACATTTCCGTTAAATATGCGGCTAGCGGGTTTTGGCGACTCCACCATTGACGTGCTGCCTGTGCGAATGCCGCCGGTGATTCCGACCCGCCTGTACCAGGCGTTGCGTCGAATAAGTTCGGCAGGCGAACTTTCCGTAAGGCAGCCGCGCTGGAAGCAGTCAAGCTAAGCCACTTGCTTGCGTTATGAATCAGGCCGGTGAAGTGCGACCGTTCTGCGTTCAGCAAACTTTTTTCGTCTGTGATTTTGGAAATCCGGTCAGCCGTAGCGAGTGAATCCCGCGTCAGTTCGACAATCTGATCCAGCAGCGCTTCATCAAAGACGTCGCCGTGGCTTTCATGGCCGTTCCGGACAAGGCAGGCCGTAATTCGCCCCTCCAGTTGCTGCGCCATCTCAGTTGGCGAGGCAGCCATTTCATCCGTTGCCTCCGCCCGCAATACCGACCAAATCGCGAATGCAGGATCGGTTTTTAGAAGTCGGACAAGCAGCCGCAAGCGGTCGTCCGTCGATCGCTCGAAAATCGTTTGGATCAGAATCTCGGCCGCAGCGTCCGCCATTGGCAGCCGCAAGTCAGCGAAGGGCGCAGCCAGCGCGGGCATACAGCGCATCGAATCGTGTGGCCTCCTGCCAACGGCATTGAAATCTGAGCTAAGCTACAGCTCAATTGCCGTTCGGAACCTGACGGTGTATTGCGAATCCGGAAACTAGGCGGTGGCTGCCGTTTCGATGTCCAGCAGTTGACATACGCGGTCTACCAAGACCTCAACCTCAAATGGTTTGCGCATAAAATCATTGGCGCCCGCCAACCGTAGTTCGTCGACCTTGTCTTCTTCGACCATGCCGGAAATACAGATAATCTTGACCGAGTCCATGGAAGAGTCGCTGCGGACGCGCTGGCAGACCTCTTTGCCGTTGATATCGGGCAGCATAACGTCCAGCACAATCAGGTCTGGTTGATAATCCTTGACCATCATGCCAGCGTCAAAGCCATTGTTGACACTTTTGACGTCAAACCGTCCGTCACGCTCCAGCACGTCTGTGATCAACTCGACTAATTCGACATCGTCATCGACCACCGAAATCTTGCGCTTGCCGCTTTCCAGAGCATCCGTGGGGATGCCGTTGTCTTTCATGAAGGTGAAAAGTAGCTCACGAGGGATTCGGCGAAAACGGCTTCCTGGGACGCGAAATCCTTTTAACTGTCCGGAATCGAAACAACGAATAATTGTCTGCTGACTGACTTTGCAGATTTTGGCCGCTTCACCTGTTGTGAATACCGTCTTCATGTTGGCAACCACCTTCTAGCCATTTCAGGCTAGTGCAGCGGGAACCTGAAGCAGAATCGCTGAGTTAGCAAAAATGCCTAGGGTCCCTAGTCCTCCGTGTTTCGCTAGATGGCTTCTAGCCTTTTAACGACGTGATAGAAAAGTACTCGCGAAATCCCCAAGCACTTCTAGGTGGCTGGCATTTCCGAGCTTGCCCGTATTGCCAACCGCCCCAGATTATAGCCATCTTCCAGACTAGGTCAATATCGATAGTTTCCTCTTAACTGCTTTTAAATAAAGGCGTTATGAATTTGACCGAATTCAGTTCGGGCGGAATCGCAGCGCGGAGTTTTCACAAATTGGCGAATCGTGACCTAGTCGGCGGTCCGTCGCGGTCGGTCGAGGTGGACCATCAACAGCGCGATGTCGGCCGGGGTGATTCCGCTGATCCGGCTGGCCTGGGCTAGCGAAACAGGACGAAGGTGCGATAGTCGTTCTTTCGCTTCCTTGCGCAGTGCGTCAATTTTCGTGAAATCGAAGTCTTTGGGAATGCTTTTTTGAGCCAACCGCTGTTGGCGGTCGATTTCAGTTTTTTGACGGTCGATGTAACCTGCGTATTTTACATCGTAGGTAACCTGAAGCGCGGTATCGTCAGAGAATTGCGTCAATTGCGGAAATTGCCCCACCAAATTTTTCCACGATATCTCGTTGCGGCGAAGGTACTTGGTGAGGGTGACACCAGCGGTGCGATGTCCGTCCAAGATCTGTTTTGCCACTTTAATCTGGGCTTCCTTGTCAAGCAGTCGCTGGTACCGCGAATTGCCGACGAGCCCAATTTTGTTTGCGATTGGAGTAAGTCGCCGGTCTGCATTGTCTTGCCGCAGCAGCAGCCGATATTCTGCACGGCTGGTGAACATTCGATACGGCTCGTCCACCCCGCAGGTGACCAGATCGTCTATCAGCACACCGATGTAACTGGAATTGCGCGAGAGGATGAACGGACTGGCTCGGCGGATGGTGAGGACAGCGTTTGCGCCGGCGATCAGGCCTTGCGCGGCCGCCTCTTCGTAACCGGTCGTGCCGTTAATTTGGCCGGCAAAAAAAAGTCGGGCCACGCGTTTTGTCTCCAGCGTTGGATTTAGCTGTTGCGGCGGGCAGAAATCATATTCGACCGCATATCCGTAACGCATGATTTGAGCGCAACTTAATCCTGGAATGTGGCGGATGACCGCATCTTGCACATCCCGCGGCAGGCTGGTCGAGATGCCATTGACGTAAACCTCGTGCGTTGTGCGGCCTTCAGGCTCCAGGAATAGCTGGTGCCGGTCTTTGTCGGCGAATCGCACAACCTTGTCTTCAATCGATGGGCAGTAGCGCGGCCCGGTCGAATTGATTTGCCCTGAGTACATGGGCGCCCGTTGGAGATTGGCGCGAATGATCCGATGTACTTCGTCAT
>JAYGDO010000659.1:0-2405 GCA_046582885.1 Pirellulales bacterium
GCTGTTTCTATCATACCAACGGCCACAAAATCGAGTGCACCTTCAAGGAATTCAGATAATTTGAGGCCGGATGTTGACGGGCCGTCACGTTTTGACGGGCCGCTATCTACGCTGCCGGCCGATCCGGACGTTGTGCCACGGGCGGCGGCGCGATTAGAATCAATCGTTGTTCAAACGTAATTTTCCGGCTCCGGGGGCGGGGCGAAGGCCACGTTCGCCGCCGCCCGTGCGGCCAACATTTTTCGACCAACATTAGGGTCACGTCATGAAATTTGTCTCTGCCATTGCTGTGGTTTGTGTGGTTCTCTCCGGTGTGCTGCCGCCTGCCGGCGGCGACGAACGACCGCCCTACCAGAGGCACGCCATGTCGTCGAGCGGCTCGGTACTCGTGCGGGTAACGCCCGGCAGGCGGCGGGCGGATGCCGCCAGACCGGCGGATCAAGTCTCCATCTACGTCTACGACAAGGACGCCGATACTTTCTCGCGCACCGCCCATTTCGATCTTGGCGGTCTTTATCCGCCCGAGCACCTCTACGTGTCCGACGATGCAAAATTCGTCGCATTCGCCAACACTTTCCAGTTCTATAAAACGCCGCTCGCCCTTCGCATCTACAGTGCCAGCGGCAAACTGCAGAGCAAGTTCGCTCTAGGGGAACTGCTCACCGCCGACCAGATCCGGGCGTGTTCGTCACGCGGTGGTGTCGTTGCATGGCTGGAGCGGGCGGACTTCGGCCGGGAAGGATTCACGGTACACGGCCCGGCAAAAAACGGCGAAAACGCGGAGGTTTCCTTCTCGCGAACGATCCCCCTGCCGCTGGGCCTGCGGCCGTCCTCGCCGGACCGGGTGAAAATTGGTGTGCTGCACTCGCTGAGGGGGACCATGGCGATTTCGGAGACTTCGCTGCGGGACGTTGTGCTGATGGCGGCCGAAGAGATCAACGCCGACGGCGGCGTCCTGGGCAAGAAAATCGAGCCGGTCGTTCTCGATCCGGCGAGCGACTGGCCACTTTTTGCCGAAAAGGCAAAAGACCTGATCACCAAGGAGAAAGTTGCGGTTACCTTCGGCTGCTACACGTCGGTCAGCCGCAAGATGGTGCTGCCGGTTTATGAAGAGAACAATGCCTTGCTGTTTTATCCCGTTGAGTACGAGGGCGAAGAACAGTCGCAAAACGTGTTCTATACGGGAGCCACGCCGAACCTGCAGCTGATTCCGGCGGCGCAATATCTGATGAGTCAAAAAGGCGGCTCGCGCGACAAATTCTACCTGCTCGGTACGGACTACATACTTCCGCGAACGTCCAACAAGGTACTTAAGGCATTTCTCTCGAGTAAAGGTGTTCCGGAAGATAATATCATCGAGGCATACACGCCTTTTCATCACCAGGACTATCAGAGGATTGTCGGCGATATCAAGAAGTTTGCCGCCGGCGGCCGGGCCTGCGTATTTTCGATGATTAATGGCGACAGCAATGTTCCTTTCTACAAGGAATTTTCCAACCAGGGCCTGACGTCTGCGGACTGCCCGATTATGGCGTTCGATGTCACCGAGCACGATCTGCGTGTGAGAAACGTGCCCTCAATGGCGGGCCATCTGGCCTGTCAGAATTACTTTCAGAGTATCGACACCCGCGGGAACCAGAAGTTTGTGGAGAACTTCAAGGCTTATTGCACGAAGAATAATTTGCCCGGGCGCAGCGGCCGCGTCACGGACGTACGGATCGAAGCCGCCTACTTCGGCGTCTACGTCTGGAAGGCCGCCGTGGAAAAGGCCGGTAGTTTCGATGTCGACAAGGTGCGTCAAGCCGTCTACGGCCTGGAGTTTAATGCGCCGGGCGGCAAGAAGAAGATGCATCCTACGAACCAGCACACGCTCAAGCCGGTCTACATTGGCGAGATCCTCGGCAACGGCCAGTTCCGCATCATTGCCGAGGGCCGGGGGCTGATTTCCCCCGATTCCTACAGCCGCCATCTGCACCCCGACGGCAAGTTTCCGCCGCCAACCGGGGGTTCCCGGTCGACCGTTCAAACTGCTGACGCCGATCCCGCTGCCTCGGTAAGGAAACTGACGGCCAAGGAGGTGGCGGACCTTTTTGCCGATGACATCGGCACGTGGAAGATAAAGGGCCACACATTGCTACTGGTGCCAGGCCCTGAAACCGGTCTACCTGGGAAACCGGTGGAGTTTGAAGACACCATGGAGATCCGATGGAAAGAAAAGGGGAAATCAATCGAGGCCAGGTTTAGCGGCACGATCGATGGGAAGAAAGTGCCCCTTGTCGGGCACAAGGAATACGATGCACAAGATGGGGTGTTCATCTGGCGCAGCAAAGGGGAGGGCTTGCCTGAGACCGTGTCGCGCGAGACCTACGATCCAAAAAATAAGATATACCGCGGGCAAGCGAGTT
>JAYGDO010000669.1:0-5864 GCA_046582885.1 Pirellulales bacterium
CGTCGGGAAATCGTCACGACCCAACAGCTTGAGCATCGCCACGTCAGCCGTCGGATCGATCCCGACGACCACAGCGTCGTACAACTTGCCGTCGTCCATACCGCACTTCATGGCGTCGCCCGACGGCTTGACGACGTGGAAGTTCGACAAGGCAAAGCCATCCGGCGAAATCACGACGCCCGACCCGCCACCGGTGCTGCCCTGCCCAAAGACAGCGATCGTGCAGGACGATATTTTTTTGACCGTTGCAACGCGATCCGCCTCGGCCTCAAGCACGTCGGCGGCAACCTCTGCTCGGACACTGCCGCTAACCAGCCCCACCACAACGGTCTGGGCAACGATCGCACAAACTGCTTTTACCCGTGTGAATTGTCTCATTTGATCAACCTCGCATTACACAGATTCAAGTGGTCGCCCACATCGAGGTTTTTGCCAAAATCGACGAACAGTTCAAGCTGCCGAACACCGGTGATGTCGATCGAAACGTCACTCGGCAACCCCGTTCCACTGACGTCCGCCGCGTACAACTCTCCGCCATCACCACGCACGACGAAGCGGACGTGTCCATGCTGGCGGACACGCGCATCTATGCCGACCAGTGCGCGAAAACGCCGAACATCGACGGGGACATCGAATTTAATCGACGATCGACTGTGCATCGCAATGCCTTTGTCGAAGGTAGCGATGGTTCCTTCCTCGTCCACCATCAATTGCAATTTGCCTTCCTTGTCGGACGATTTTCCCCGCGTCAGCGCGCGGTCCATTTTCGGCCGATAGAATTCTTGCAGCGATTCCGATAGCTGGGGGGCTTCAAAAAATGGCGTCCACTCAACCGCCTGCGGCATAACATCGCTGAGATATACAATCTTGCCCGCCGAAAAGTCGAGTTGCCGCAGGTCATTGTAACGACGCTCGATTTGGACGCCTGTGGATGTCGTGAACCGCACACTGTCGGCGGTGGCGGTAAGCGAGGCCCCGGCCAGTCTTGTTCCATAACCGTCCGTAACGCGAAATAATTCAGGAGCTAAATCAACGACTCCGGTTTGATGGTAGATCAGCCCTTCGACCTTTTCGATTGTCACGGGAATCCGCTCCCCGTCTAATTCGAATTGAACCGTTTTCGCATCGACTTCCCGCAACACGCCCTTGATGTAGTCGATGCGATCGGCCTTACGGATGGCAATTAAGTCAGAGCGGGCGCGCGACCCGCGAATCTTATCCCATTCACTTCGCTGTTCCGCATTCTGCTGCTTAAAACGCACAGAACGCACCAACCGCACCGCCAACTTCACCGCCGCCGCGCCGGCCGGAACTAATTCCGCCTGGCCTCCCTGGACTGAAAAACTCGTCGCCGGCAACACGGAACCATCGACGAGCTCAACCCAGACCGTTGGAACTGAAGCCAAATCGGACTTTTTCGTGAATGTTACTTTCGAAAGCTCCGTTCGAGAAATCTCGCGTCGCTCTCCACCAACCGCAATCGCGATGCGGTCTTGTTTTAGCTCGACGAGCTGGCCGACAATCGACTCACCCGTTAACGTTTGAACTTCGACCGGCGCTAGCGGAGCCGTCAGGAGGAGCGTATGGAGCAGAATGAACATTGCGGGCACATCAGCCGGGGCTATTTTTTCTGATTGGCAATTTTACGAAAATACTCTTCGATCTTTTCTCGGTAATGCGGCGGGAAATCCCGCCCGATGCCCTGCATCGCCTCCTCGCGCTGCTTGGGCGGCAGTTCTCCCCAGCCGGCACTACTACCGATTCGCTTTTTGGTCACTTTACCGGGACCCTTTCCCCCCAACGGCATACTATCCGGCGCGGGCCGCGATGACTGTGAACCGCCGGCCGCACTGGCCGCCGCAGCCGCCGCCTGCTTCTTTTCTTCTTCCTCGATCAGCTTGTCGAGTTTTTTGATGATGTCGTCTTCGATATCGCGCACCCGCTTATTGGCGCGGCCGAAATCGAGCCGTCGTTCGACATCCTTCATCTCACGCGAAATCTCGTCTAACGACCCCTCTTTGACCTGAGACAAGTCGGACCGCATCAACCGCCCTAGCACGGCAAATCGACGCGGAATCTTATCTTTGTGCTCCAGCAACCTGTCAACGGCTTCGAGGCCCTGCTCTTTCTGCACCAAACGATGGTGTCCGACAGCACGGTAGAACAACAAGGAGGCGGGATCGACGACGTTTTCAGTTTGTAATCCGTCAAGCTGTTTGACCGCCTCGTCAAAATACAGCTTTTGTGCAAGGCTGCGGCCAAACAACAAACGAAGATTGTTTCTAACCAACGGAGCAACACCGTCCTGGCCGAGCCACCTCATCTGATCCGCGTATCCCGGCGAGGCATCGCCACGGGCGGCCTCTAGAACCGCGCCCGCCCGCGGTTCGACCACCGCCATCGTCGCCACGGTCCTCTCCAGCAAATCATACCGCCCGTCGGCAACCGACTCGGCAGTCCACAACGCCTCCGCTTTCCGCCGCACAGGATCATCCGCTTTCTGTTGACGGACCCAGTCAAGGACGTTCTCGGCGACCTGCTGCGGACTTACGATCGACCACGAAGCTTCCGCCTCAAGCCCATCTGCGAAGCTAACCGCCGTGGCCCAGTGGCCAACCGCCAAAGCGGCCACCAGCGGCGCGAGATATCTGAATTGCCGTACCATAATCATTCCGTTGGTTGAAGTAGTTTACTGATTTTTCCCTTGGACAATATCGCGGGCGATGTTTTCAATTCGTTCTTCGCGTTCCCCGAGTTTCTGGATTTCAGGTTTTATTCGCGACCCTTCCACCTCGCCCTCTTGAATCATTGCGTGATACTGAGCAGTCCGCCGATTGACCCGCATTTGCAAAGCACGAATCATTCTGAATTCGGCAAGCTTATCCACCAGCGGAAGGTCGCCCGGCTGCCCCGGTTGCCCCGGAGGCGGATTCTTGCGATTCTCCTGATCCTTCTGCGCCTTTTCCAGCGCGGCGATCATCTCTTTAAGCGCTTCGATAATGTCGAGTTCGATCAACTGCGTAATCTTGCCGACCTTGGTGGTATCCAAACGTGACATCACGTTTTCCATATCCTCTCGCATTTGAGAAACCGCCTCGGGAAATGCAACGGATGTGCCGTCCTCACGCAAGAGGATCATGGCTTTATCCACTTCGGCAACGATCCTGGCCTCCTTGCCGGAAAGCCGACTGGCTTCAATTTCATCCGCCCGATCGCGCTCGGTCTCAAACTTGTTATCCAGCAACACCGTAGCGTCGTATACCTCCTGTTGCCATTTCAACATCTGCCGAAATCGCGCCTCGAGCATTGCTAATACCCGCTCTAACTCTTCTTCTCGCAGCTGGCGGAGGATTTCCTCAAGTTCGGCTTTTGCTTTTTCTAATTCAGCAATAGCGGCTTCCTGGTCCTCAGCCGCACCTTCACGGTTGGCCTCGTCCAGTTTTTTCTGCGCCTCGCGCATGCGGCGGGACGCTTCCTCGACACGATTGCGTCCGGGGAAATTTTGATCTTGCTGATCTTGTGACTGCTCCTGTCCTTCGCCTTTACCTTCGCCTTTACCTTCGCCTTTACCTTCGCCTTTACCTTCGCCTTTACCTTCGCCCGCCGGATCACCCGACTCGCGATTCGCTTCCTCGTTTTGACGAATCCGATCGGCGATGTCCTTGGTTTTTCCCGCCAATTTTCCCTGGCGGTCGGCTAACTCGATCTCGTTACCGGCCCGTTCGGTTTGTCCTTGTATGCCTTTCTGCGTCTTGATAGCGCGATTGATCTCTTTGATATAGCGCCGGATTCTGGCCTTCTCCGAATCGTTCTTGTTCGCTCGGTTTCCGCTCAACAACAGATTCAACAAGGTCATCAACTGAGCTTCAACTTCATCTTGCTTTTCGATAGCGTCGTCGACATCCCGCAACAGCAGCGAGTCCTGTCTGAGAGCAGCGAGTATCTCTCCAAATCGTTCGTCGGTCGCATCTTCGTTCATGCGCTCGACAGCCTTCTCCAGCAAGCTGGCACGCGACGGATTGGTTTCTCGCATCACCGCCGCCAAATCAATCAGATTCTGTTTGAAACGGTCAAACGCATCCGCGATCTTTTCTTGCTCGAGAACGAGCTTAGACACCGAGTCGGCCTGTTTGGGGTCCTTGTCGTCGCCCCAGATGTTTAGCGGCATCGACGCAGTCACCAATACGGCAAGTGCCAAATTCGTCAGTACTCGGATTCCTGCCATGCTCTGGTTCCCCAATGCCGGATTTGCCAACGATACGATTATACAACGCCCGAAAATCACTCGAGCAGGCCTTTCTTGAGTTCCTCACGCAAGAGCTTTTTAATTCGCTCACGCTCGGTTTCTGTCAATTGAGAGACCTGCTTGTGTCCGTCGATGATCTTACGCAAATTCGCTAACAGTTCATTAAACTCACGTAATTCTAACATGTTTTTAAGAATCTGATCCATCTCGGCTAAAATCGCGTCAATTTCACGCCGAGAGACAACCAAGGCCACGTTTCGTTTGGCCTCGTCGTCCAAAACCCGCCGCATTTGCGCGAGACGATCATCGAGTTTAGGAAACTCCTGATCGGCCAACGACCGCAACGGGGCCGAGATGCGCACTCCGATTCGCTCCTCGTATTCTTCAATAAACGAAACGTTGTTGATCTCCAGCTCGAGCAGGATTCGGTCGAACTCGTCGGCAATTGCGCGGGTTTCGTGCGCCATGCGGCTACTGGTCTGAATCGCCTCTTCGGTCCGCAGCACACGTATGGTCGCCTGGCGGGCCGACGGAGACGGCTTATCACTCGCCGTCCCACTTTCGTCCGGTTGGCTGTTATCGGCCTTTTCCGGGGACACACTGTCGGCAGCCTGGCCCGACATGCGGGCGAGCGCGTCACGCGAACGTTGCATTTCATCGATAACCGATTGAAACCGCCGCCGCAACAGCCGCTCGCGGGTTTCCAATGCGGCCCGCAATTCTGCCTCCGAGACGATCGGCAAATCGATGTGCTGCCCCAGCCCAACATGCGCCGAGTCGGCCAGCGCGTAGTTGTCCTGAGCTTTGACTAACACCGACAACTGCTGCCCGGGCGCCAGGCCCAGGTCTTCCAATCTAAAGACCATGTCCACCTCGTCGTCCAATTCGCCATTTTCCGGCACCTCGAACCGCAGGCTGTCGGGGTCCCCTTGTCCGACTCGGTATTCGAACCACGCTGATGAAATCTTATGGTCGTCCCAGATCGAACCGCGAACGGGAAGGGCGGCCTTCGGCGTAACCGCCCTGCCGATGCCGACCAATCGCACGTCGACGCGCGGAGTTTCGTCCGGCACGACTCGCAGCAGTAAGCGAATCGGCTGCTGATTGGTGACGTTATCAACGTCACGCAATTTGAATTCAACTCTCGTATCGGCGGACAATTCCCGCAACGCAACTTCGATATGCTTCCGTGCAGATGGATTGATCTCCACCTCTTCCCACGGTGCCTGAGGGTCATTGGCCGCCATCCGGTAACTGGCCGCGAGCAGTTCCTTATTGGCTTCGGCTAACACCTTAACCGTTGTACCTTCCGGCAGAGGCTTGACGACATTGACCGCAATCGTTTCCTCCGCCAGGCCCAAGTACTCCGGATAGGTACAGATGAGCTGTATTTCCGCCAGATCCGGGCCTTCCACGGCCAAAATCCTCAGTTCGTTCACGCGGCCATTCTTTTCGAGGAAGTGCCCGCGCCTGGCGACGACGTCGAACTGAATATCCGTTTGGACGTTTTTAAATTCGTACTTGTAAAATTGGTATTTCTTGCCGCCGGCCCTTCCCAGTTTTGTCATATTCGGCTCGCCGCTCGCCTCTGCCGTCTCGTATTGGATTTCGATTGAGT
>JAYGDO010000089.1:0-2266 GCA_046582885.1 Pirellulales bacterium
CGTGTGCTCTTCCGATCTTGCAGGTAAGGGTTGACGAATAGTGAAAATGTGCGTTCGTATCAATCCTGTGCGTGTGCCCAGAGTTGAGCGTGTTATCGATTATGCGGAAAGTGGCAATACATTGAGAATGGCGTGTCCAGCTGCGGTCAGCGCTTTTTTCGGGGCCGTTTGGCGTCATCCGGAATGGGGCCGGCCATGGGCGGCGACTCAAAAAACTGGCCGTCGTTGACCAGTCGCGGATCGCCGGTCTCCTTCAGTTCGGCCAATAGACGTTTACGTAGTTCCGCGGCGGTTGAGGCGTATGCGGGAACGGCTGCGAGATTTCGCATCTGATGAGGATCCTTCTTCAGATCGAACAATTCTTCCCGGGGGCGTTTGCCGTAGGCGTGGTCGAAGTACGGCTTCCATTTTGGGTCGCTACGATGATCGACTAAAAATGCTTTGGTCGGTCCGGCGTCCTCGTCGGGCAAAGTAACGAACGTGTTGCGGACAAGTTCCTGGGTTGTAGGGGGTTTTTCGCTCTCCAGCCGGTACGGATCGCCGAGCGGATATCGTTCCGGGCGAAAGTTGATAACGAATAAATGTTCGGCGGTGCGGATCGCCCGCTGGGGATACGGAAGTTGCCCGGCGCGGGCCAGGGCGACATGCCGCTCTCGACCGGTGACGACCTGGGTTCGTTTAGCATCGACGAGTCCCTCTCGCCGGGAGGCTAAAACGCGCCACAGGCTGCGGCCCGTCACGACTTTAGGCACGGGCACCTTGGCCGCCTCCAAAAAGGTGGGGGCCAGGTCAATCAGATTGACAAAGTCGTCGACAACCCGCTGGCCGGTGACGCCGGGACCGGCGATGGCCAAGCTGACCGCGGTGCCGAAGTCGTACAGGTTGCATTTGCCGTGGGGAAATCCGGGCGGCCCGTGGTCGCCGCTGATGACCAGCAAAGTGTTGTCGAATTGCCCGGCCTTTTTTAGCTCTTCTTGCAGCACGCCGACCGCCGTGTCAAAGGCGGCAATCTCGCCGAAATAATCGGCGAGATCCTCGCGGACGGTGGGAACATCCGGCAGAAACGGCGGCAGTTTACCCTTCAGCTTATCCGGATCGATCGCCCAAAGCCGTTTCCCGGAACCCTTGATCCATTTGCGATGTACGTTGGTTGGGCCGAACCAATAGCAAAACGGTTGGCCTTCCCGTCGGTGTTGCAGGAAGTCGATGAAATTTTCGCGAACCTCATCGAACAAGATTGTTTTTGCCGCTTCTAGGGATTTTCCGGCGGCGATTAGCCGTGTTGCCGTTTGCGAAAATCCATTAAAGGTACTGCCGGCCCGTTGGTAGGAAAACTTCTGGCCGCCGAACGGCGCATCCACGGGTACACCCGGGCTCCAGACCTTCCAGGTTTTGCCGATGTGGTATCCGGTGTTGTTCAGCAGCAGTGGCCAAGACGGAATTTGTGGATTCCAGACAGCGCCCTGCAGGATTGCCGCGCGTCCGGTCTGCCAGAAATACTGGCCCGACAAGAGTGCGCTACGGCACGGAGTGCATGAAGGCGCGTTGACAAACGCGTTGCGAAACAGCACTCCGCGGCGTGCAATCTGATCAAATGTCGGGGTGCGCACGACATCGTTCATGCTGCCCGGTCCCTCGACGTCGGCGTAGATGCTTGCGCAGCGACCCCAGTCATCGGCAAAAGCAAACACGATGTTCGGGTGCGATGCCGCCGAGTCCGCTGCGGTGCTCGGACCGCCATACAGGATCAAGCAACCGCAGACGACAGTTGCGATGATGGCTGGCATCGGGGGAGTGAAATGTCTGGACATGGTCAATCAGAATGCGAATTTTAGCGAGCCGGCGTTGTTGTCGGTCAGCGGCACCACGCCTTTAACTGTTTTTTTTGTGCCGGTGTCCGGTTCGCCGACAGCCACCGAGTAGGTGGCGTCCGCATCGAACACCTTGGGGCGAAACGTCGTGCCTTGAACACGAATCGTGTATTCAATTTCTCCCGATCGTTCGTTGGAGATTTGCACGACAGGGTTCGTCATGCCGCTCACCCGTAATACGGGCAGATGCGCGGCCGCCTGCCGGGCGTAGTTATCTGTGAAATGTCTCTTCTTTGGCCAACCGGGGAACTGGTCAGCGGGGGTTAAGTTCTCGGGGTCAATCTGCAGGCGGTAGCACGCCATGGTAATGCTGCCGTCGAGTTTGTTCATTCGTACCATGCCAAACCCCGACGCTTTGTCGTGCAAGGTGTTGAGGCGGCCCGGACGGTTTTTTT
>JAYGDO010000142.1:0-5124 GCA_046582885.1 Pirellulales bacterium
GAAGCCGAGTGGGAATACGCCTGCCGCGGAGGGTCCAAAACGGCTTACGCGTTCGGTAATGATCCGCGCCAATTGCCGGCGTTTGCCAACGTCGGCGACCGGCCAGTGGCAAGACCCAAAGATGGCTACCATCAGACGGCCCCGGTCGGTCAGTTCAAACGAAATGCATTCGGCTTATATGAAATGCACGGCAACGTGTGGGAATGGTGCGAAGACCGGTACGTCCCGAATTCCCACCGACCGGACAAGCAAACGGATCCAACCGGTCCCACTTCAGGCATGGCTCGAGTGCAGCGCGGCGGCGGCTGGTCGAGCGCCGCAAACCGCTGCCGCTCTGCCGCCCGCATCGGTCGCCACCTGTCGTCCTATCGAGGCGGTTATCTCGGCTTCCGAATCGCCCTTAATTCTTCCCCGTAGCATTCCCGCAGTCCATGACGCCTTCACTGCGCGGCAGTGTCCGCCAAAACCTGTCATCAGAAGGAACCGCCTGCTTCTCGTTTTGAACCCATTTTGGCGCAGCAATTCGGGGAGAAATAGAACATACTTGACTCGCGTGCAAAACCCCACCAATGTATGCAGAATCGATGCGGTCGCGCAGCCTTTTCCCCGCTTTGCGTTGATGTCGCGGCCCGTTATATCCCGCCGAATGCGGAAGCGTTGAGATGACAATTGAATTGCAAGAATCGGTGCACAAGAGGCGGGCCTGCATGGGACGGTGCGTCGTTTCAAAACTCGCTGTCGTGCTGGCATTGTCCTTTTGCCAATTGACTGAGGCGGACACGCCGCTACTGGAGTCGGCAGTGTTGCCGATTCTGACTAAAAACTGTATGGGCTGTCATGGTGGCTTGAAGAAGGAAGGTGGGCTCGATCTGCGAACCATCCCTGCAATGCTGGCCGGCGGTGAGTCCGGGCCGGCGATTGTGTCGGGCGATGCGGGCAAGAGCGAACTCTGGCAAAAGATCGCCTCGGATGAAATGCCCGCAGGCGATGACCGCGAAAAACTGTCGTCTGGCGACAAAGCAATTGTCAAGGCCTGGATCGATGCCGGATTGCCGACCGTTTCAGAACGCCAGCAGGATGTCGATCCACTGTTGTCCGCCGACAGGAAACATCCTCCGCATGAAGTCGCCGTCGCGATCGACAAGCATATCGGCGGTCTTCTTGCCTCTGCCAAACTCAAGGCGGCGCCGCTCAGCGATGATGTCGAGTTCATGCGCCGCGTTTATCTGAATCTGACAGGCCGAATTCCCACGGCAGAACAGGCGGAAGCGTTTCTCGACAGTGCCGATGCGGACAAACGGTCAAAGCTGATTAACGAGTTGGTGAACCGGCCCGAGTTTGGTGAGCAACTGGGCCGCACCTGGCGCGATTGGGTTTGTCCGCCCGAGTTGCCGTCGGACCAGAACGGCGGAAAACAGCCGCACGCACAATCGCGTGATTTGGGCAAATGGTTTGCACAGCGGTTTAACGAAGGCGGGACGTGGGACGAGATCACGCGCGACATTCTGACGGTCAAAGGCGAGATCAAAAACAACCGGCAACTCATATTTTTCGGCCTCGCCGGCATTGATGGCAAGGTCACGGCCGACGGCACAGCTCGCGCGGTCGCTAGGTTGTTCATGGGCGTCCAGCTTCAGTGCGCTCGCTGCCACGACGATCCCTACCGCGATTGGGCTCAGCAGGATCATTGGGCGTTGTCTGCTATTTTTGGACGCTCGCAAGGCGACTTCGGCAAGATCGAAGTTGGCAAGGGCCCAAGCAAGAAGCCGGGTGAGATCGAAATCCCCAAGTCGGCGTTCAAGAACGCGGGGACGACGGTGCAGGTTGCCTTTTTGGGCGACGATAAAACACGAGTCCGCAGCGACGGCGACATCCGCGTGCCGCTGGCCGACTGGCTGACCGAGAAGAGCAATCCCTACTTTGCCCGTGCGTTTGTCAACCGGATGTGGTTCTACCTGTTCTCGCGCGGCATCGTGAACCCGATCGACGACATGCGGCCGTTGAACCCACCGTCTCACCCCGGTCTGATGAAACTGCTGGCCGGCGAATTCACCGCGTCCGGTTACGATGTTAAGCATCTGATTTGTTGCATCTGCAACTCGCAAACGTTCCATCGCACGAGCCGCATCGAACGTGGGGCGGCCGCGGACAAGCGTTCCGCCCTGACCACAGCTTTCGGCCGCATGCCGCTGCGACTGATGACCGCCGACATGCTCCGCGATTCCCTCATGCTGGCCCACGGCGCGAATGAGTTTGACATACGCACCGGCCCCAAAGAAAACACCTCCGGGGAAAGCGCCGCTGTGGGCGATCCGTACCTGGAATTTCAGCGAAAATTCGGAACGAACGAAGAAGATGCCACCGACTTCACGCACGGCATCTCGCAGATGCTGACGTTCATCAATCACCCCCGGTTCTCGGCCGAAAGCAAAGTACTGGAAGAGTACTTGAAGCAGTCGCAGGACGCCCCGCCAGAACAGGTCATTGAATGGCTGTATTTAAGCACGCTGTCGCGCCGGCCTACCGACGAAGAAATCGCAGACGCGAAGGATTACTTGGCCAAGGAAGCGGAGCCTGACTACACCGGCGTCTTATGGACGCTGGTCAATCGGAGTGAGTTTATTTTGCTGAGGTGACGCGTGGGGGCCCGGCTTCCAGCTTGCCGCTCTTGGAAATTCGCAAACTGGAAGCTTACGGCACAGAAGAAAGGGAAAGGCAATGACACTGAAGCGCCGCGACTGGCTAAAACTCTCCGCCGCCGGCATGCTTTCGGGGGCGACGGTTCCGTGGTTTGAGTCGCTCGCCAGTGCCGTCATCGACCGGCCGCGGGGCAAGTCCTGCATCCTGCTATGGATGGACGGCGGACCCAGCCAGCAGCACACATTTGACCCCAAACCGACTGGCGAGTTCAAAGCGACGTCCACTTCGGTGCCGGGAATCCAGATTGTCGAGCAGTTGCCACAGCTCGCACAGTGCATGGAAGACATGGCCATTGTGCGATCCATGTCCACCGAGATTACCGGCCACTACGACGCCAAATACTTTCTGCACACCGGCTATAAACGAACCACGGCGTTCGAGCATCCGTCTATCGGCAGCATTGCCTCGTCACAGATCGGATTGCCCGATGATGATATGCCCGCCTTTGTCACGATCGACGCCGGTTTCGACAAAGGCAATGGCGGACGGTTGTATCGAAGCGTGCCGGCCTATCTCGGTCCGGATCACGCACCGCTGGCCGTGCCCGATCCTAGCCAAGGATTGGAGAATCTTGCTGCAAGCAGCAGTCGCCTCGACGGGCGTTTGAAACTGCTCGCGCGCGGTGAGCAGCGTTTTGCGAAAGAATTTGCATTGCCCGCCGTTCGTGCCAAGCAGTCCGCTTTCGATCGCGCTGTGCGGCTGATGCGGTCCAATCGCAGCAAGGCATTCCGGCTCGACGAGGAGCCGGCAAACATCCGCGAGGCTTACGGCGATCACCGATTCGGTCGTTCGTGTCTGCTGGCCCGGCGGTTGGTGGAGGCGGGCATTTCGTTCGTCGAAATCTTTCATCGCGGCTGGGACGATCACGAAGGCGCCGCCAAGCGGATCGCTGCCCGCGCGCCGTGGATGGACGCTGGGATGGCGGCGTTGATACGCGATTTGAAACATCGCGGCATGCTCGACGACACGCTTGTCGTCTGGATGGGCGAGTTCGGCCGTTCGCCGGGTCGCGGCAGCGGTCACTTCCCCAAAGCCTGGAGCATGGCATTCGCCGGGGGCGGACTCAAAACCGGCCAGGTGATCGGCAAGACGAGCGAAGGCGGCAAGGACCCCGGCGGCGAAGTCGTCGAACGGTTGGTCACCGCGCCCGATTTTATCGCCACGCTGTGCCTGGCGTTGGGTATCGACATCCACCAGGAATTCCTCGCGCCGGGCAAGCGGCCAATGCCTCTGGTTGAAAAAACTGCCAATCCAATCATGGAGCTGCTGGGATGATTGCACCGAGCACCCGTCATGCAATTGCTTTCTCGCTGGCATTTCTCTGCTCAACGTCAGGAGCGGATGAGGCAATCTCCTACAAACCCGCGGCCAACGCCGACGAAGCTGTGGCCAGCATTGAGCAACTCGGCGGAGCGGTGCGATATCTTAGCGGCAAGCGTGATGCTTTGGAGGTCGATTTTCAATTCGCCGGCGAACAATTAACCGACGAGCACTTGCAGCATTTGCAGGCGGTTGAGAATGTCTTTGTGCTGCGGCTGAAACGAACGGCCATCACCGACGCCGGCCTGGCCCATTTGACCACGATTACAACGCTGAGGCGGCTTCACTTGGAAGGGACGAGCGTCACCGATGCGGGCTTGAAACATCTCGCCGCGCTGAAGGATCTGGAGTTTTTGAATCTTCATAGCACGAAGATCACCGACACCGGCTTAGAGGTCATACGCCAGATGCCCAGGCTGAAGCAACTCTTCCTTTGGAAGACGGGCGTTACCGCGCCGGCCATTGCGCGGCTTCAAAGAGAATCGCCCGAACTGAGAGTCTCGCCCGATCGTGCGCTCCAGCGAAAGAAAGCCCAAAAGGCCGCGGATGTCGCCAATGCCATAATCCCGCGCGCTGAAAAAGCTCTCGCCGCCGCTAAGCGGGAGATGGACGAGCTTACTCCAAAGTAGGATCAGCTCAAAAAGGACTACGAAGCTGCGAAGAAGCGGGCGGACGAAGCCAGGAAAATGGCGGACTCCGCACGAAAGAAATCAGATGATTTGCGACGCCGTGCAGAGGACGCGGGCCGCGGGTCCGACGATGCAAAAAAACGCGCCCGCGAAAAACCGGATGACGCAATACTCGTCAAGGAAGCGGAGGAAAAACAGCGGCAAGCCGACGAAGCAAAACAGCGGGCTGCAGACGACAGCAAGGCACTCGGTCGGTTGAAAAAAGAATACGAGCAGCTGCAGAAATCTGCCGACGATGCAAGGCAGCTTTCGGACCAGGCGGCGCGGGCGAAGGACAACCTGGAAGCCGCCGAGGCTAGATTTGAAGCCGCAATTAAATCCGCAGCATACGCCCGCCAGCATCTGGCGACCTTCGATTGACTTCACGAAATGGGCGTCGGCAGCATGACGCAGCCTCTGGCGATACCTGTGCCAT
>JAYGDO010000158.1:0-5593 GCA_046582885.1 Pirellulales bacterium
ACAAACGACTGATGGAACCATTGCTGGACGGCTTCTTTTTCAGCGGGTTTGAGCGGCCCCTCGTCTTCGGGAGGCATTTCGCCGCGGGCCACCATATTTTCAAGCTTGATCCACAGCTTGGTAAATTTCCCGTAGGAGGCATTGCTTTCCTGAAGTAGCGGCGATAAATCGATTCCACCCTCTCTGGTGTCGCTGTCATGGCAAGTCATACACCGGTCATCGATCACGCCGGCAACGGCTGTAAAACTCGCGGCCCAGGCCTGACGGGGTCGCGATTCGGCGGCAAAGGCCAGAACGCACGCGACGAATGTTACTGCGTTCGATCGCTGTGTTTTGATCACGGGCTATTTCAACTCGACCTTGGTGAGTACGACAATTGTCTTCTTTCCCTCAACCATTTTGTGCTGGCCTGTCACGGTCACCACTTTTCCGACACACCGATCGAATCGCAATCGGTGATTATTGTTGTAAGAAATTCTGATAACAATATCGCTTCGATCGGAAAGGCGCAAAAGGTAATACTCCAGCTCGGATTCAATACTGATTCGCAGCAAGCCCTTCGCCGTGAGTGTTTTTTCATCACTCTTGACGATTTCCCAACTGCCGTCGTCCGGGTTGGCGGGTTCAAAATTAGTCTTTTCAGTAATGCCCGCCAGTCGACCCGTGGAATCGCCAACGCTGTTTGTCTCGGCACCCATGATTTCCATGATGGTCAATAAAAGGTTGGCGTAAGGTTGGGCTTGGGGATAACGAACATGCCGCCCCAGGTCTATTTTTCCGCCTCCACCGCCAGTCAGAACGAGCGGAAGGTCTGTCAGCGAGTGATAGTCACCATGCTTGATCCCCGAACCCCACAGAATCAGAGAATTGTCAAACAAACTCCCGATGCCGTCTTTTAAGGTTTTCATTTTGTCCATCAAATATCTCAATTGCCCCGCGTGCCAGATGTTGATTTGATCGTATGCGGGCAAGACCTTTTTGTGTCGAACATGGTGCGATACGTGGTGAAACTCGGCATTCACACCCATAAAGTCATAATGGACACGGCTGTTGGTATTGGCGAGCATGCACGAAACAACCCTTGTCGAATCGGTCCAGAAAGCGAGCGCGATCAAATCGAGCATGGCCTTGATTCTCTCGCCGAGGTTGCCCACTTCCAGGCCCGGGTCGATGTTTGAGATTTTCTTATCCAGGCTCACTTCGCGACTATTCCGCCTGGCCCGTTGAATGCTTTTTTCAAGATCTCGTATCGAATCGTAGTAGTGCTCTAAAACCTGCTGGTCGTGCGCGCTGACTTTTCTCGACAAAGACGAAGAGGCTTCTTTGACCCCATCCAAGACGCTCAGCAATTCTTCTTGGCGACCAACCCTGGATACATCCTTAAACATCATGTCGAAAACAACCTGAGGGTCATACTGCCCGCGCAGGGGCCGGTTGCTTTTGTCGTACGACAAAATATTCAGCCAGGGATTCGCCTTCCAAACGTTGTCGGCCGTCATTTGCATGGATTTGATCGGCGTGTCACTTCCAACTTGATCGGCGATCCTCTGGTCAAATGAGTACCGGTTCCCACTCTTGTGTCCCGTCGCACTCATGAATGTGCCCGGCGCATCCATGTGGTCCGATGAGCCCTGATTGTCGAGGTTGCCGACAACGAGAATGTCATCTTGAACGCCCGCCAAAGGCTGCAGGATTTTCGACAATTCAAAGTTTGTTTCCGTTCCCCCGACAATGTCCCACGCGTGTGGATTAACACCGCACCCTTTGTACAAAACACACAGTCTCAGCGGAGACGCCTTGGCGGGCTGCGCATAACTTATGGCCGGGGACATGATGTCCAGAAGCGGCAGCGCCACGGACACCCCAGCACCCCTTAAAAAAGTCCGGCGTGGGATAAGATATGAATTGCGTCTCATCGACTAATCCTCAAAATCCGGCGCATTTAATCAGGGCGTGAATTGGGTGGAATGAAGAATTTTCCCGGCCCCGCTCAATGACCGCATTGAAATCTTCAATGCGGTTGCTTTTTCGAAAAGCCGGATGATTAAAATGGACTGACTCACCGCCGCCGCTGTCGCCTAATCGGCGGCGCAGTTTCATCGTTTTTGCGCATTTAGTCAACTGCTTTCGGTCGACAACACCTCGCGCAGTTGGCCCGTTGCAGTTTCTCACTTGGGTGAAACCGACCTATGCACTTTTTGACACTCCTAAAACAACCGACACGCCTGGGCAAGTAAAGCCTGATTGCCTTGGGACACAAAATTTCATGGCTAGCACGCAATCTACGTCGGTTACCGCGCCGGAATGCAGACCGGCTATCTACTTTCTACGTTCGCGCTGACTATTTCCAACACGCGATCCCCATCAAAAGCGCCGGCAGGCCTTGCCCAAGTGCGAGATTCACCGCTAACCTTCGCCGCCACCCGCCGCCGATAGACAAGCGGCTGGCCAGGCGGCGATCAGCGCCTCTAAATCTGCGGCAACTGCACCGGATTCCGCAGCGCCTGTTGCAGATAAAGTGGTTTTTCCCGAGAATCCTCTGAGAGGTTCGAATCCAGTGTCGCCACCAGTGCTACCGCCAGCGCCGCCGACGTTCAAGCAACCCGAACTTCAAGAAGCCATCGGCTGATTTCACCCTAACTTTTCCCCTCCCCGATATTGTTCAAAAGGTTTATGCAATGCCAAAGAAAGTCATCGTTATCGCTACGGTCTTCTTTGTTGTTCTCGTCATGTCGCTCCTGCAGCTGACTCGCAGCCGTGCCGCGGATGTCAAGGAGGATCCGGCCGTCGAGCGAACTCGCAGACAAGTGAGGATGCTCGACGACGTGTACAAGACGGCAGTCGTCCTGATCACGAAACACTACGTCAAAGAAGATTCCGACCTGCCGGCCGGCACTGCGGCCAAAGCGTTGTTTGCGGCCATCAAAGAAAAGGGCTGGCACGAAGTGCGACTGCTCGATGCCACGGGTGAACCGCTGGAAGAGGTAAATTCGCCGAGGGATGGCTTCGAGAAAGCTGCCGTGAAAAAGCTCAAGACAGGCGCCAATTGGTACGAACAAATCGTGACCAAGAAAGACAAGCAGTACCTGCGAGCGGCGACGCCAATTCCAGTGGTTCTGAAGAAGTGCGTCCTCTGCCACGATAACTACAAAGACGTCAAAGAGGGCGAGCCGATCGGCGCGTTGAGTTACACGATCCCAATTGAATAGTCCACTGCCGCCGGTCGGCCGCCGCGTCCCTTGGTGGGTTCTTCCGCCGCCTGATTGCGGTTCACGGGTTCGCCGCTTGGACCATGGTCAGGATGTCGGCCTTGACGTCGGCGGGCAGCGTCGGTCAGGCGGCGGTCAGCGACTCTAAATCGGCGCCAACTGCACCGGATTTCGCAGCGCCCGCTGCAGACAAAGTGGTTTCCCCCGAGAATTCACCGGCAAGTTCGAGCCCAGTATCGCCCAACTGGGCAGAAACAGCTTGAAGATTGCCCGCTCCGTAAAAAAAGTTGTCCAGAAATGTTGGCCCGACCGTCGAGCGGCGTAGCATCTTGATGCTAGAGCAGTTCTGGCATCGGATCGTGATCGGTCAAATAGTGGGGACGGCCGCTAAGATCGGGAACCATTGTTGTTCTCGGGTTAATTCCCATCTGGTGATAGAGGGTCGCAATGACTTCGCCAAAATGGGTGCGACGTTCCACGGCATGACCGGCATGCTTGTCGGTCGCGCCAATCACCTGGCCAGTACGCATCCCGCCACCAGCGACCAGTCCACCACCGACCTGCGGCCAGTGATCTCGTCCGGCTTTCTTGTTGATCCTGGGCGTCCGTCCAAACTCACCCCAGGCGACCACCGATACGTCATCAGCAAGTCCGCGATCGTTAATGTCTTCGATCAGCGCGGAGAGTGCCCGGTCGAAATAAGGCAGGTGGGTGTTACGGGCTTCGGAGAAGTTGTTGCTGTGGAAGTCCCAACGTCCAAAGTTGAGTGTCACCACCCGGCAGCCCGCTTCGACAAGTCGACGAGCCATCAGGAAATGCTGGTTGTTGCGAGGAGCCCCGTCACCGTAGCGATCGGTATGTCCTTTACCATATCGTTCGATCGTTTTCGGGTCTTCCTTGCTCAGATCGAGCGCTGCGGCCAGTTTACTGGAAGTGAGAATCCCCAGTGCTTGTGCCGTAATCTCGTCGACCTGGTCGTAAATTCGCTGGCTATCCGCCCGACGACGCAACTGATCAAACTCCGTTAAAAGTTGGATCCGTTTGTCCAACCGCTGCTTGTTAGCGCCATTGAGCACCATGTCTTTTTCAGCAGGGCCTGAGGGGCGGAAGGCAGCATGTGAAATCCCCAGGAATCCCGGCAAGCCGGGGGAGCCGTACGGGGGGTGGCCCGCATTGGGTGCCAGTCCCACAAATGCCGGAACACCGGGGCTGGTGGGACCACGCAGCTTGGAGACCGTTGATCCGACCGAGGGCCAGCCGTTGCGGGGCTCGTTGACCTTGGGCCGCCCCGTGTAACAGATGTAAGAGTCGTGACCGCCGTTGGGAGATCCGACGACAGCTCGTAGTGGAACACACTTGTCCATGATCTTGGCCATGTAGGGCATGTGCTCGCTGATTTGAATTCCATTGACGTTCGTTGGAATCGGATCGAATTCACCGCGAATTTCGGCCGGAGCATCCGGTTTCAAGTCGTACATATCCTGGTGTGGTGGAGCACCCACCAGGTAAATCATGATGATGGCCTTTCGCGAATTCTTAATGCCGGCTTCCGCTTCGGCGTGCAGTAACTGGGTTAGAGAGAGACCACCCATTCCCAGTGCGCCAATTTTCATGAACTCGCGGCGCGAGAGACCATTGCAGAGGTTGAATGTTCCAGATCCAAGATAAAGCATGCTGGGACCTGCTAACGGAGTTGAGGAAACGCAGCTTCAATTATATCGACGGTTGGATAGAAAGATGAAGATGTAATCCTCCCCAAAACCGCCGGGGCAAGTGAAATCCGGGTGAAATATCCCCCGCTGACCGTGGCGCAAACCCGTCGAACGAGGGGCATGGCAGCCTGCTGAAATCTAGCTGAAACCGGTCAAAACTTCGCCAGTCTGTTGACGCAGCTTTTGAGTCCGGCGGGCAATAAAATTAAAGCGTCGGCGGACACGGCAATACGGCTGGCGTCTAATTACCTTCAGCGTACCAACCGTCGCCAACGACGTAACCTCGCTCGTCCAGCCAAGACCGTTGCTTTTGGTAGTAAGCTTCCAGCTTTGCGCGATCGAACCAGCGTTCGAGATTCGCGTCGATCGTGTGGCCGCAACCGCTGCTTGTGCCCCAGCGACCGCCGCTCAGCCATTGCGGAATCTTATCGAACTGGCCGGTACGACAGGCGTGCACGGCCAGCAGCGCAAGCGGATCGATAACATCGAGCGACACTACTTTCGGCCGGTCGTAGTCAAACTCGGTGCGCAGGGACTCGCCAGTCGTGAGGCCCTCCCAGGGCTCCTTGGTTCGCTTGTTGTGCCGCCGCGTGAGCAGCCGATCGGGGTGGAGCGAGAACAAGCCCGACTTCGGGTCCTGTCGGCGGGCGATCAAGATCGGAAGAGCACACG
>JAYGDO010000303.1:0-7994 GCA_046582885.1 Pirellulales bacterium
ATGTCGCTGGGCCTGGCCATCGACGAGGCCGAGCGCACGGAGAACAAAGGAATCCTGAAGCTCATCCGCTGGCAGCCAATTAAGGATGCGAATCCTCGGAAAGGCGACGAGACGAAAGTCGAATTGAAGCTCAAGGTGATGGGTAACTACAGCGATACCTCTCCCTGGAACTGTCCCAAGGCCAATCGCATTTTGAAGGATGCGCTCAAAGTGATCGTCGAGAGCCAGGACATGGGCCGGCTCGGAGCCACGGCCCTCGCGCTGCTGGCCACCGGTGAGGATGAGCACGTCGAAATGGTTCGTGATTACCTGCATAACCAGAAGTGGGCTCGGCCCGACCTCAAGATCAGCGTGGAAATCGGTGGCAAGCAATCGTGGAGTTCCGGCTATCACAACCTGCTGCTGACGGAATACTACCTCGCCACCGGGGACGAGTACGTGCTGCCGGCGATCCGCGAATATTCCATCAAGACAGCGATGGGCCAGAGTGGCGGCGGCACTTGGGGGCATGGTTTCGCGTGGACCAGCCAGAATGGCGGCAAGCTGCATGGCGGGCTCCCCGGTTACGGCGCCTTGAACCAGGCGGGGCTGCCTTGCTTTCTTTCGTTGTTGCTGGCCAAGAAGTGCGGCGTCGAACATCCCGAGGTCGATGACGCCATCTCCCGCTCCAGTCGCTTCTTCCAACAATTCATTGACAAGGGATCGATCGGCTACGGGTATCACCGGCCCAGTCTCGAAATATATGCCAACGGTCGAAACGGAATGTCGGGAAACGGCAAGAACGGCATCGCGGCGATCGCTTTCCGAGTCGAAGGCAACCGCGAGGCCGCCCGTTTCTTCTCCAAGCTGACTTCTTCCCTCTACAGTACCTGCGAGTATGGGCACTCCGGCAATTCCTACAGTTACTACTGGGACCCATTGGGGGCCAACTGCGGCGGTCCGCAACTGGTCGCCGCCTTCCTCAAGGAATTGCGTTGGTACTACGCCCTGACGCGGAAGGCCGATGGCAGCTTCGTGAATCAACCTTTGGGCGGACGGTACGGTGGTCAGTTGCTGAGCCCGACCGCCGCCCAGGTGCTGATTGCAACCCTCCCTCGCAGAACCATCTACCTGACCGGCAAGGGACAGAAAAAAAAAGAGTGGTTGGAAAAGAAAGAGGCCCGCGAGACGGTTGCCTCGGGACGATGGCGGCTGCCGAACACCGACGATGTGAGCGCCGCCGACTTGATCGAGAAACTCGATAGCTGGTCGCCCATCGCCCGCGAATGGATCGCCAAGAAACTTGCCGACAAGACAGGCAATTTCGTTCCGCGTTTGCTCCGGCAACTGAAAGACGGCGACCCCGAAGCCCGGGCCGGCGGCTGCGCCGCGCTGGGGTACCTGGGCGACCGCGCGGCAGTTGCAGTGCCGAGTTTGGCCAAAGCGCTCACCGACGAGGAATCCATTGTCTGCATGTCCGCAGCCTATGCCTTGGCCCGCATTGGCAAACCTGCCCAACAGGTCGTTCCCGATCTCTTGCGGGCCGTGCTCGATTCAAGGGAGACGGAACCGATGCGTCCCCGTCAACAGGCCTTGGCCTATTCCTTCGGCTATGCCAGCGGCAAGTATGCGCCGTTGTATTTCGACGGCATTCTTCCGCAGGTTTCCAAAGGCGAAAATCCGCTCGATGGTGTGGATCGTGAACTGCTCTACTCCGCCATCACCCAATTGCTCAACGATTCCTCCGGCCGCACGCGAGGCAGCGCCGCCTACGCCCTGAAGTTCTTCAGCCGCCGGGACACCGCCGTCATGGCCCAGCAGATCCACGACGCGATCAAGACGGTGGCGATGAACTACCGGATGATGGACGACGGTCCGCGTGCCCGCGGTTTGGAACTGATGGCCCGTTTTCACGTCAAGGAAGGCATCCCGCTCTGCTTCGAGACCTTCGATTTCGAGCGTTGGGGGTCGGTCATGCGGGTGCCCGCCCGATTCCAGGTGCTGCAGGCCTACGCCGGGAACGCAAAACCTTTCCTGCCTCAGCTTCGCGAGATGCGGACCCGCTGGCGGGAGGGCGAACATCGAGACATGCTGGAGGAAACCATCAAGGTCATCGAGGCGGACGACAAACCGCCTCCGATGATCAGCCTGCACGACCTGATCGACGAGCGGATGGCCCGGGACCTGGCCCCGGCCAAAAACGACGAGGAACGCGTCGCCCTCTGTCGCAAGTTGATGAACCAGTGGCCGGAAGACTACTTCTACCGGGCAGCCGGATTGAGAAAGATGGTGGCAATCCTCGGAGCCAAAGCCTTCGATGATCTACTGACCTCTCTTGCTCACCCGAACGAAATCCTCCATGAGGCGACCGTCATGCTCGCTGCCGAGCTTCCCGGTGTGGAGACCGACAAATGGGTCGATCAGCTGACCAATGCGAAGGGAAGGGGACTTGCCGGCATCCTCGAGGTTCTGGCCCAGCGCAAAGACCCCAAGGCGCTTCAGGCAGTACGCCGGTACCTCGATCATGAAGATCCTCTCATTCGTGACGCTGCGAAAAGCGCCGCCGCGACTCTCACCGATTCACCGTGACGATTCGCATACCTTCAACCAAACAAGAGTCAGTAATGAGGAAGACTCCAAACAAGATGATGTCGCTTTTAGCCATGAAGACGGCGTTTCTGTTTTCACCCCTGATGCTCAGCGCGGTCGAACAAGCCGCCGTCGAAGAAGCCAAACCAGCAATCGAGTTGGGTTCGCCTTTTGTCGATAACGCCATCCTGCAAAGGGATGTGAAGGTTCCCGTCTGGGGCTGGACCCAACCGGGGGCGAAGGTCACGGTGGAATTTTCCGGACAGACGAAGTCCGCCAAGACGGACAGGGACGGCAAGTGGATGATCAAACTCGACCCGCTCAAGTCCTCTGCCGGGGAACGAGAGCTCAAGGTTTCGACCAAGACGGAATCCATCACCCTCAAGGGTCTGCTGGTGGGTGAGGTCTGGTTCTCGTCAGGGCAGTCCAACATGGATTGGGTTGCAGGCAAGTCGATGTGTCGGGATTTGGCGAATGAGTTGCAGCGAGCGAAGCAAGAGCTGCCGATTCGCGAGTTCAACGCGGATATGGGTTCGTCCTTGTTTTTGCGCAACCGCATCAGTTCGGGGGATGGTTGGAAACGATCCAGAAAGGCCGGGGGATTCTCCGCGCTGTCGCTGGCCTTCGCCGCGGAACTCTACCGGGAACTGAAGGTGCCCATCGGGATTGTCCGCAGCACACACGGCGCCACCCCGATCGAGACCTGGACGGCCTACGAGGGTTTTGCAAGTCATCCCAAACTACAGGACATTGCCCTCAAGGTCCGGCAGAGTGACCCCACCACTGCCGAGAGCAAACAAGCCTATGAGCAGTACTACCAGGGCCTGAAAGCCTGGCAGGTGGAGAGCGGGGAGTTGGTTAACCGGGGCGGGAAGGCCTTGCAGCGACCGAAATTGCCGGGGATTACCGAGGAGTGGAAAGGCGCCACGCGGATGTACAACCACAAGATCGCTCCACTGGTTCCCTACGCGATTCGCGGCGCCATCTGGTGCCAAGGCACCAGCAACGGCGACGACGGAAAAATTTATGCCGCCAAGATGGAGGCCTTGGTCGACGGTTGGCGGAAAAATTGGGGGCGTCCCGATCTGCCTTTCTACTTCACCCAGCAGCAATCCTACGGGCAGCCCGACCCGGACAACGTTGGCTTTGCCGATCTTCGCGAGGCCCAGACCCTGTTTTTCATGAAGGCGAAGAACGTCGGCATGGTTCCCCAGCACGACCTGAATTCCGCCCGCCCCACGGGGATTCACTACTACAACAAGCTCGATCCGGGCAAACGCCTCGCCCGTTGGGCTCTGTCCCACGAGTATGGCAAGGACATCCCTTACTGCGGACCGATTTACAAGTCACACCTCATCAAGGGTAACGAGGTTCGGGTGCAGTTTGAACAACGCGGACCGGGTGGCGGCCTGATGGTCGCCAGCAAGGGGATGCAGGCGGACGGATTAAAAGACCCCGACGCCTACGTCGAGCCGGCCCGGGAGACCAGGGGCGAACCGCTCAAGCACTTCCGACTGGCGGGCAAGGACAAGGTCTGGCACGCGGCCGCAGCCGTGATCGACGGCGGCGAAGTGGTCGTCAGCTGTAAGGCCGTACCGGAGCCTTGCGGCGTGCAATACGCCTACAGCGCCACCCCGATGGGCGCGAATCTCTACAACAGGGCCGGGTTGCCCGCCATGGCCTTCGCCTACTTTGAGGGCGAACAGATGTTCAACGAGGATGATCCGAAAATCGTCGCGGCCGCCAAGGCCGAGGCGGAACGGAGGTGGGGCAAGAAGACCTACCTGCTCCCCTCTACGCTCTTTCGCGATCGCGCCGTCATCCAGCGCGGCCTTCCGGTTCCCGTCTGGGGGCATGGTGTTCCCGGCACCGAGATCACGGTCGTCTTTGGCGAGCAGAGAAAAAAGACCAAGGTGGATGAGTTTGAAAAATGGCTCCTCACGCTTGATCCGATGCCTGCTTCCGGCAAGGGGCGTGACCTTCGGATCAACTGCAGCAACGGTGAAACGCGGACGATCCGGGACGTCCTCGTGGGTGACGTCTGGATCATGACCGGCTCGCGGCAGTTATCCGGTGAATTGATTCTGCCGCCTAAGGGGGAGAAGATTTCCCTTCAGGACTTGCCCCTGGTTCGTGAGTTTAGAATCAAAACCAAGGCTCGGCGTTTTCCGACTCCGCGAAAATTGAGAATGGAAATCGGCGGCGGCAAGTATGTGGCTTCCTGGCAACCGGCTGATTTCGACGAAGTTGGCGATCCCCCTTCCGTGGCTGCCTACCATTTCGCTGCCCAGATACAAAATCCCGGCGTGCCGATTGGCATCGTCACTTTGGGTGCGGAAAACCCGCCGCTCACCTGGATGTCCTACGCGAGTATGCAAACCGCAGTCGGATTCGAAAAGGAACGGGATGACCTCAACCTGGCCTATCCGAACACCGATGTCTGCAAGGCGGCAGTCGCCAGGTACGTCGAGACCGTCAAGGGGTACAACCGTAAGGTGGCGGCTCTGCTGGAGGCCGGCCGGGAGATTCCGAAGGAGGTGGCCGAGCAGGCGCCCGCTTTTCCGCAGCCCTATTACAATCAATGGGTCAGTCGCACCGAGACCGCTACGCACACCTACAACTTTTGCATTAGCCCCCTGACCCCGTTCGCGGTCCGCGGCGTGGTTTGGATTCCCGGTAAGGAAAACATCAGCGAGGACATCTCCAGATACGCGGCATCCCTTCAGGCCTATGCCGGAAGTATGGCTGAAACCTATGGCCAGAAAAAGGTGGCCTTTGCCTTTGCCCATCCCGCTGCCGGACTAGTCAAAGAACTTGGTAAACCGGAGATTGAAGATTCCCGGAGCATCGAGTTTATCGAATGGCCAAAGAGCCTCCAGGACGTCGCCACCCGGCTTGGGAAATTGATCGTGATGAAGCGGAAGTGAAAATACCAAACCCGTAATACCGGTAACCCAGAAACAATGACTGCCAGACAATTGAAGCAACCGCGCGTTAGAACCTCGAAACTTGGATCTGCGCTAATCGTTCTGTTGACGGGATTTGTCCTGAACGCTTCCGCCAAGGAGATTCCCTTAGTCCTTCCCGATCCGGACACTAAGCCTCCTGCTAGCGATAAGCCGGTTAAGGTGTACGTCTTGTCGGGCCAGTCCAACATGGTTGGGATCGGCCAGATAAGTGGGGGCACGGTACGGTGGTCGGGTGTTTCGGGTGCAACGGTCTCCGTCTATCCGGGAGCCTATTCGCCAACGGCCGACTACGATGAATTAGAGCCGACAAAAACAAAAAAACTGCCGGTCTACGGCGACGTAAAGCCGACTCTCTTTCCCGGTGGAGGAACCCAGGTCGCCAGGGGTTTTATCAAAATAAAAACCGCCGGCGTTTACAAATTCAACCCCGGCTATCAGGCATCCACCTCCAACATCATGGAACTGGATGGGATGGAAGTCTATCGGAAGGAAGTCGGTAAAGATGCGGTTCATACCGGTTTTAAAATTACCGGGGGAAAGAAATATCCTTTCAAAATCACATTCCTAACCAAGGCGGCCGGCGGTTTAGGGTGGTACTGGCGAACAGATATTCCCGGCACCTTAAACACGGTTGTCAACGTGGACGGAAAGTTCTCCCATTTAGTGGATAAGCGGGGGAACTGGACGGTGCGAAACGACGTTTGGTACAAGGGCTTGGTCACGGCGACGGCCAATAAGTGGTTAAGTGTGGGCTGCGGGGCCGGCGGTAACCAAATCGGACCCGAACTGCAATTCGGGTACGTTATGGGATATTTCCACGATGAGCCGGTCATCATCCTCAAGACCTCCCAAGGCAATCGAAGTCTGGGGTGGGATTTCCTCCCGCCGGGGGGAAAGAGGTTTACCTTTGAGGGTCGGACGTATGCCGGGTACAAGGACGATATTCCCTCATGGACTGCGGATGACCCCGGGAAAAAGGTCAACTGGTACGCCGGCCTGCAATACGATCAATGCTTTAAGGCGGCTCATGAGGTGTTGGACAATTTTGCCACCCACTTCCCGCAGTACAAGGATCAGGGGTATGAAATTACCGGGTTTGTCTGGTGGCAAGGGCACAAGGATGGGAATCCCGCCCACGCCAGCCGCTACGAACAAAACCTCGTACATTTGATCAAGAGCCTGCGGAAGGAATTCAAAGCCCCGAAAGCGCCCTTCGTGATCGGCACTATCGGGTTTGGAGGTTGGAAAATGGCAGGTCCCCACCTGACTGTCGCCAAGGCGCAACTTGCCGTAAGTGGAGAGAAGGGAAAATACCCTGAATTTGCCGGCAACGTACTTACCGTTGAAACTCGGGATTTTTGGAAGGAGGCCTCCATCTCCCCGAGGAATCAGGGCTTCCACTACAATGGAAACGCCGAAACCTACATGATGGTCGGCGACGCCCTCGGCCGGGGAATGGTCAAACTGCTGGAGAAGGCAGAGTGATTGATCTGCGCTGCAAGGCTGAGGAAAGTGGTGGCCATTCAGAATGAAAAAGTACATTCTCACGCTATCCGCTTTGGCCATTGCGGCGTCCGTCGCGGATGCCGCCGGGCAACCCACACCGCAGCCTGCCAGACCCAACATCGTTCTGATCCTCAGCGACGACCAGGCGTGGACCGACTACGGATTCATGGGGCATCCCGCGATCCGAACGCCCCACCTCGACCGGCTGGCCAGACGCAGCCTGTTGTTTGAACGCGGTTACGTGGCGTCGCCGCTGTGCCGCCCGTCTCTGGCATCGATTCTGACCGGACTCTACCCATTCCAACATGGGATCACCGGGAACGACGTCGATGGACATAACAATCGGGCCGCGCTTGACGTGCCGCTACGCAAGGCCTTCCACCGGCATCGCAGCTTTATCAGGGCACTGACCGCCAACGGCTACCTGGCCCACCAGTCCGGCAAGTGGTGGGAGGGCTCCTTCCGGGATGGCGGATTCACCCACGGGATGACCCACGGTGATCCAAAGCGGGGTGGGCGGCACGGTGATGTGGGTTTGAAGATCGGCCGCGGGGGGATGCAACCGGTGACGGACTTTATCGAGATGGCGGTCGCGGAAAAGAAGCCATTCCTCGTCTGGTACGCCCCGTTCCTGCCGCACACGCCCCACAACCCACCCGCACGGTTGCTGGAGAGATACAGCAAGGATGGTCGCGCAAAAGACGTCGCCAATTATTACGCGATGTGTGAGTGGTTCGACGAAACCTGCGGCGCATTGCTCGACTGTCTCGATAGGAAGAAAATCTCGGAGGACACGTTGGTGCTGTACATCAGCGACAACGGTTGGGCGGCGGCGAGTACGAATGCCGACGACCCAAACCAGAAGTTGTGGAAGGGCTACGCACAACGATCCAAAGGTTCCCCCTACGAGAACGGCATCCGCACGCCCATCATGATTTCGTGGCCAAGCCG
>JAYGDO010000379.1:0-1584 GCA_046582885.1 Pirellulales bacterium
CGACCCGGGACGCGGCGCTAAAGCAAATTAACTTTAGCAAAGAGATCCTGTTGGTTTTCCGCTGGGCCGGCTCCGGCCAGGATCGCATTGCGGCAACCAGCAAAAAGACCGGCGAGTCGATCCAGGTCGTGTTTGGCTACACCCGCGGGCTCACCCGCGACCTGCGGCGCCACTTAAAAATCTATGCCGTCGCCAAAGATGCCAAGTGGAAGGTGGAAACCAAGGGGTTCTCGCGACCCGGACGACCGCTTCCCAAGCCGCGCGGAGCTCCCGCCGCCGGTGCGGCAAACCCGGCAGGCCGCGCCACAGCTGACCGCGCACCGATTCGAAACCGTTAGGAAACAATCCTCGCCCAGCGCCGGACCGATAGCAACGAGTTGGCGTTTCCTCCACTGTCACGGCAGAAACAACTACTCGAAAGATTGCGTCTGCCAATTACACCGCATCGGGCCAACCTTCGCTGCTGTCCTTACTGGCGTAATGCGCCCGCAACTCTGCCGAACTGTCGCAGTCGTCATCAATCAAGAAGTCGATTGATTCGGGCCATTCGTCGTCGGCACTTGGAAGCGGCGGCCGCTCGCCGAATCCCTCGACGATGGCAATTTTCAGAGCGAACAGTTCAACAAGCAGGAGTTGCGGTATATTCCCGTCCCCTCCCGCGAATTGCCCGTCAAATTTACCTTTGTAAGCATCTCGGACTCCATCGGGCCAGGTCTCACCATCCGGTTTCGACGCATCCTGGTTCGCGACGGTCCATTCCCGGCAGGCGTCAAGGTCTTTCAAACGCTTTTTGTGGCAGCCGTAAGCGGCAGTCGTTGCCGCAGACCAACGAATCGGCCTGTAGTTCTTCACGTATTCCCAACTCATTTCGGCCATCGTTTCCTCCGTTGGTTTTCTCGGTTGTGCGACGTTTCTCGGCGATTCCTTCTTCCACCCAAATCTTAATCAACCGTCGTGAAACCGCAATGCTTTGTTACATCCCCTTCGGGATCGGGGAAAACGAACATTTACGGTACTCGCCAGCGAGCATCATCAGCCAACGATTTAAAATCGGCAAATTGCGGGTTACTGGCGGAGTACCGAACAATATTCTGAATGTCGTCACCAGCGGTCGGCCAATTAGGCAATTGGTTTGAGCCGAACCGCCGTATCTGCCGGCAACAACGCCGTGGGTTCCACGGCGGTTTGCGACCTCGAATCCGGACTGTATCCTCGATCGGGCCACAGCGACCTCACCAGCCCCGTGTTCCCATTTGGGTCCTTGGCCGCCTGCATCATTTCAATGAGTTCGCCCAGGGTTAGCGGCTGATCGAACGTGTCCGGTTCAAGAAAAACTTCGGTTTCAAATTCGTCCAGGATTTGATAACGAATTCGCTCCCCCGCTCTGCTGGCCCGTACCGAAATCACCCTGCAGGTGGTAGAGTCCCGTGCAATCCGGGCGACGGTCGATAAGGTGTCGTTCAGAGTGTCGTCGGCTGCCTCTCTCGGATTGTCGCCTTCGATCGCTCGCTCGATTTTACGGGGGTGGGTTTCGCCTTTCGCGTTCGGCAGCGGCGAATCCGGACGATAACCCAGGTCGACCTC
>JAYGDO010000411.1:0-2439 GCA_046582885.1 Pirellulales bacterium
CTGGCCGCAAAGGGCGTACTGTTTGAACAGGCTTATTGCGCCGCGCCGCTATGCCACCCGTCGCGCACGGCGATCATGACCGGACTCCGTCCGTCAACGACAGGAATCTACGGCAATCTAAACTGGTTTCGCGATCTTCCCCAGTTACAGGACTGGGTCACCATTCCGCAATATTTTCGCAAGCATGGATACATCGCTTGGACCGGCGGCAAGATCTTTCATAAGCCGCAAGGAAAATGGTCGGACCCCATTTCATGGGACGGGCAGTACTCGACAAGGATGGCGACTCAACTCCCGCCGGTTGCTGACAGGTATCGGCATGGCATGCACGATCTGTTTTCGAACAAGATTCTTGCCCGCTTGCTGGATTGGTCGCCCATTGAGCAAACCACCGAACAGACGGACGACTGGAAAACGGCCGAGGGTGCTGCAAGCTTCCTCAAACGGAAACACGATAAGCCGTTCTTCCTCGCATGCGGAATCTATCGGCCGCACCTGCAGTGGTACGCGCCGCAGAAGTACTTCGATATGCACCCGCTCGATCAGATCCAGTTGCCGCCCTATCTCGAAAACGACCGGAGCGACATTCCAGCCAAAGGACTGGCGATGGCCGGAAAGGAATTCGACATTATCAAACGCAACGGTCAGTGGAAGCAGGCCGTGCAGGGGTACCTTGCCGCCAGTTCCTTCGCCGATGCCTGTGTAGGGCACCTACTGGAAGCACTCGAAGACAGTCCGTATCGCGACAACACGATCGTCGTGCTGTGGGGCGACCACGGATATCACATCGGCGACAAGCACCACGTCGCCAAGTCGGCACTCTGGGAACAGACGACCCGCACGCCGCTGATCATCTACGCCCCGGGCAAACTGCCGTCCGGCGCGGCGGCGAATGGCAAGGTCTGCCAGAATCCGGTGAGCCTGATCGATCTCTACCCAACGTTAATCGATATGTGCGGTTTGCCAAAACGCCCCGGGCTCGACGGTCGTAGTCTCACGCCGCTGGTCAGCAATCCCAACGCCGCTTGGCCCTGGCCCGCGATCATCACGCATTCGCCACACTGGCATGGCACCAACCATGCAATTCGCACGCGGGAGTTTCACTACATCCACTACAGCGACGGTGGTGAGGAACTGTACGACGTGTCGAACGATCCGCACCAGTGGAAGAACCTGGCTGAAGACTCAAAGTACGGGGCTGCCAAAGAGGAGTTGAAAAAGTGGCTGCCAAAAAAAAATGCCGTCCACTACCGCGCAAAAATCAATTCCGATGGCTGAACAACCGCCTGCCCACTCCGCGGCATCGCGACAGATTCTGCCTCGCCGGATTTTCACCAACCTTTGACAGGGGGTTCACGATGAACGCACCGATTGATTGCTGGCTACACTCCCACCGCGGCATCGTTGTCGCCCGGGCGACGATCCTCTGCTGCGGTCCACTGCTGCTGTTCGGCGACTGCGCCGAGGAGGTGAAGAGCAATGCTTTCGGCAAAGAACAGGCAAAGCCAACGCAACCTGTCGCCGGGACTGCGGCCCCGGCAACTAACGCACCGCCGGAAGAGCCGCCTGCGGACGCCGGTAACAAAAAAAGCAGCGTAAAATCAGCGGACGAGCTGCTACGCGAATTTGTCCTTAACGAAATGATCGAAGTCACGTCTGCTCAGCTGGACTCACCCGCCCTCAAACAAATTTCGGGTGTTCGTTTCTCCCAGATGACGCTCAAGATCAAGGAAAGTAAAAACGGCTACAGCATTTCCAAGTATCCGTTCGCATTTGATGGCACCAACTGGACTCGCCTTGAAAAATCTGGCGGCGACCGGAAGATGCCCGTGTTCAAGTCACTCCTCTCCTCGACATTCCGGCTAAAGGGCCAGGGCCATGCCGAGACCCTAGAGGCGGCCCTGGACGCGCTGTTTCCACTTGATGAAGAAGACGAAGAGAATAAATCCATCCAGCAGGATGCGCTGGTCTGGACCTTCGTACGCGACAAGTTTTTCGACGATAAGAGCGGTTTCATTTTCACCACGGACCAGGATGGTGTCATCACCGACGTGGCCTATTCGCTCAGGATCAAAAAGTAGGCCCGGGATCTCACTCCACGGTGGCCTTGCTTCGATCCACAGCGACCCGCCCTCGCGGCGTACCTGTGCAGAGCTTCGCGACAGCGACTCACGTTGCCGGCCGCAGACAAACTGCCGGTTAACGCGGCGGTTCAAGAAGAGATCTCAAAACCCTTGCGCTGCTTGCGGCTTTGCATGGCATTGGCTTCATCGTCGCCGACAATCTGTTCTGACGACAGATCCCAGCTGAGCTTGCGGCTCAACAGAACGCAGAGGTTGGCCAGATGCAATACGCTCACGTTACGGTGGTGACTGAACACATCCGAAATCGGCTGTTCGCGCGTCCGCATACACTCGACGAAGTTGCCCATATGGTTGC
>JAYGDO010000448.1:0-6639 GCA_046582885.1 Pirellulales bacterium
TCCACCACAAAGGGACGGATCAGTCGAAACATCTTCTCACTGCGATTTCGGGTAATCAAGCCGATCGTAATCGAAACCGCAACCGGCACGACTACCAGGCAGACAATTACTTCGACATAAGGGCTCATGTTCGCACTGTCACGGTTTGCACACGATTGCTGGCCAAGCTAACAATTCGATTATCGTGCTCCATAATCGGCGACTTGAACCCATGATGACAACGAACGGTCGGGCGAAGTGGGCAAGCGCCGTGCACCACCCACGAACAAGCCAGCACCGCTATCAGCCGGCAGGCAATCGCCTGGATGTGGCGCTTTCTTATGGTACGTTGCGAGCCCGAGCATCACCTCTGCTTGATCGGCAGCGGACGACGGAGAATTCGGCGCGATGGCAACCAAAATCAGCACACAACCTAGGACGAGCACCTCTGCAAACCGTGTCGCCTTTCGACTAAACTGTATGCGGCGCGTTTTTCCCCCGCTCAAACTGAGGAGGTTTCGCACGATGGCTCCGATGAAGCGGCCGGCCGACCTACGTCATTCGATTTTCACCGGGACCGTTTCAATCACCAAGGTGGCCCGCCTTTTGAAGGTCTCTACCGAGGAGATCAAACAACGAATGGGCGCCGGTCGTTTGAGCTTTGTTCAGATCGGAGACCAACTGAGGATTCCACGTCGAGAAGTCGAGCGTGTCGCACTGCAGGATGCAAACCATTCCGATTGACGACGTCGCAAAACGAGGTTCTGGAATACGGGCTTGACCTAAGCCCAATCAAGTCCTGATTTCGCCTTCAGCCGCTCCTCAAAATCACCCAACAGGCCGCCAACCGGCTCCCACGACGATTGCCGACGCACCTCGATGTCGCCATGTTGGTTGACGCGGACCATGCTTGTTCCCTCGACTCCCGATTCTTGCAGGTCCTCGCTGGTAATCTCGTCGTCGTTGATGACTTCGCAGAGCAAAGCGCCGGAAAGTTCGATGAATTTCATAGTCCCGCCTTAAGGACGTAAACCGTCTGTCCTACGGATTCATGATACCAAAGCCCGGAAACCTAGTTTAGGGGGCTTTCGTTCGTAGCCGCCGCCTTACGGCTTCTGATAGTGCGAACATTTCGTCGACCGACAGCTGCTCCGCCCGCAACTCGCCACGAAATCCCGTCGTGGCAAGAATTTCGTCAACCTCCGGCTTGCTCAGGTCTTTTTTTGTGGCGCTGATTAAGACACTCCGTAGAAATTTGCGCCGATGAAAGAACATCGCACGCACAAAGCGATGAAAAAACTGACGATCGGGAATATTTTCTCTGCGTTGCTGGTCGAGTTCGATGTGAACGATCGCCGACTCAACCTTTGGTCTAGGCCAGAATACTTTCGGCGGCATGATGCGGATAATTTCTGCCCGACATTGACTCTGAATCCAAATACTTAAATGGCCATAGGCCTTCGTTCCCGGTCGACCGACCATACGTTCGGCCAATTCTTTTTGAATGGTTACGGTCATCGAATGCGGAGGCGTATCCAAGGCAAGTAGATTCGAAACGACCGGGGTGGCGATGCAATAAGGTAAATTTGCCACTAGCTTAAGGCGACGTCGTTCATCTTTTTTAAGTTCATCGACGACCGCTTCGATCACGCGCGGGTCAAACTGGTTTTTATTTTTCAGCGCGTCCTGCAGCAGCATCGTTACGTTGTTGCAATCGATAAGTTCTTCGCTCGCCAATTGATGAAGATGGCGATCGATTTCAACCGTAACGACCGACGCGACCCGCTCGGCGACCAAAGCTGTTAGCGAACCCGTTCCCGTGCCTATTTCCAGAACAACGTCATCCACATCCAAGTTCGCTGATTCGACGAGTATCCGAAGAAGGTTGATATCGACGAGGAAGTTCTGCCCATGCCGTCGGTTCGGTTCCAGCCCCACTTCCCGGAATTTACGAGTCAAGTAAGAGATTGTTTGGAGTGGTGGCACGATTTAGGCATTTCCCAAAAACGACAACTGTTTCTCAACATACTTTGCAATCAGATCGGTCTCGATGTTGACATGACAGCCAGCACGCTTTTCGCCTAATGTCGTCAAAGCAAGTGTGTGGGGAATCACCTGGACGCTGAATCGCTCGGCTTCGACATCAACCAGCGTCAAGCTGATTCCGTCTACTGCAATGCATCCCTTTGAGACAATTTGCCCCGACAGAAAGGACGGCAGGCGAAACCACATCGTCGCCCATTGTTGCTCGTCCTGCCGCTCGTCCAACGTCCCAATCGCGTCGACATGGCCGCTGACCAAGTGCCCGCCTAACGGTTCGCCCATTTGAATAGATCTTTCCAAATTAACGAAGTCACCAGCCTCCAATTCGCCGAGGTTCGTTCGCGACAAGGTCTCGGGACCGACCTCGAAAGACATGCGGTCGTCCTTCAACTCGACAACCGTCAAACAGCATCCGTTGACGGCGATACTCGCACCGACCATTGCCTCGCCGGCAACCACGGCCGCGCAGATGTCCAACCGCCTGCCCGGTCCGTCAGTTTGCGCGCGATGAACGCCACCGACCGCCTGTACCAACCCCGTGAACATCCGATTAATGCTCTCCGGTATTTCGCTTCAACCCACCGGTCCGTCGGCTAATTTCGGCTAGAACAAGTTGGCTCAAATAGATAAACGGCGGCGTCAAAACATACAGGGCAACCAATCCCGGGATCGAAAACCCCGGTGCGACCACTACCGGAATCAGCGCAAAAATTATCGCCACAACGTGGGCGAAACTACGTTGGCCCCGCACGAATTGGTTAATTGCATGGGGATAAGGAATGCGCGAAACCATCAACAGCGAAAGTACCAACGCAAACGCCGGCAATACCCACTGAAACCATTCGTCGATGGCGATGCGATGTTCCGGTGCGGACCTCAAGCTATAAAAGACAAGTGCAAATCCGGCGATCGCGGCCGCAGCCGCAGGCGCCGGCAGACCATTAAACCACTGATGGTCATCCTCGTCGTCGCTGGTCTCGACGTTAAATCTCGCCAACCGCAACGCCGCGCACATCGCGAACGTCGCAGCAATAATCCAAACGATATTTCGATGATCCAATGCAAACCCCGGACACATTTTAACCATTAAAAATGCCGGCGCGACGCCAAAGGTCACCAAATCGCACAAACTGTCCAACTCGGCGCCAAACTTAGAGGTCTGATTCGCCATTCGCGCCACGCGACCGTCCAACGCATCGAAAACCATCGCCAGAAATATCAGCCAACTACTGAGCATGATGTTTTGCGTCGGATCGTTTCTGTCGAGCTGCCCCGGCACACTGCTGATTGGCCAAGTGAGAATTGGCTCGGTCTGAGGCGTTATTTCTGCAAGCGTCGTCGGCGCGATCACACGTGCGGCAACCACGATCGCGAAAAATCCGCAGGCAAGATTCCCCAACGTAAACATCGTGGGAAATACGGCAATAGTTCGAAGTGGACGCATTTATTCGTTAATGACCGATGATCAAGTGGTTAAAGGACAAATGCCAAAGACCCCACGAGCAGATCGGAACGGATGGTCGTTGGGACTTGGTCATTGCTTGACAATTCTCACTCGCTTGCCGACTCGTTATATTGTGCCACGACCGTCACGCCCGCTTTGATCTTCTGGCCAACGGTCACTTCGATCGACAGCCCCGGTTTATCGGGCACGATCAACTCAGTGCGCGAGCCCAGCTTGATCATACCAAATTGCTGCCCCGCCTTTAATGATTCTCCAGGCCGCAAATTACATACAATCCGCCTTGCAATCAGGCCTGCAATCTGGCGGACCACGATTTGTCGATACGGTGGATGCTCTTCTTCAAGCGCAATCCACATATTCTCGTTCTTGATCGCGCTCTCCGGGTTCAACGCGTTAAGAAACATCCCCGGCGAGTATCGCAACTCCACCACGCGGGCATCACTTGGCGCGCGGTTGATATGCACATTAAAGATGGAGAGAAATACCCCGACGCGAACTGCCGGACCGTCGATAAAATCATCATGTTCAACTTTTGTCACCTCTGCGATCGTTCCATCGGCCGGCGCAACGAGGATTCCCTCACGACGGGGAGTACATCGTGGCGGATCGCGAAAAAAATATAAAACCCAGCCGAACAAGATCAGCGGCGCGATGCCGGTCCACCAAAAATCGGCCCACAATAAGGTCGGTAGCACAGTGCACACCACTAACGGCGTGCTCATAATGACCGTTTCGGCCAATCCCCACCGCGCCAGTGGGATCTTATCTCGCCATCGAAACGGGTCGTCCTCGGCAGGCCAGTCGCAGGTACATTGGTTGCGGGCGTATTTCAAATCCCGCGGATCTAGGATTTCAAACGCCGCTCCATCCATGCTGCCGACTCGGCGCTCGGCCATCCGCTGCAAGTAACCTCGCCGCACCGCTTTCAACCAGCATCGCCGCAACCGACCCCACAATAATTCAAGGCGATAACAAAAACCGCCACCCGGCTGAACGCTGGTAATATTTGTGGGCAGGGGCCGAGTTTCGGCGCGTTGCACCGTCGTTTCTTCCATTAATCTGTCCAAATTTCCTCAGACCAAATTAACCGCCGAGATTTCATCGTAGCCCGCAACCATCGTGCTGAGAAGCGTGGTTAACTGTGTCGATACGGTATGCTCGGACACGTTTGGACTCTAGTCAGTTGTCATCGAATCAGCAAAAATGGACGGTTCGGCAACTCCGCAAAACAAAATGGAAGTCATCAAACGCAAGAAAGCAAACGAAGAGTATGAGTACGATTGCAGAAGTTCACAGCCGGCAAATCCTGGATAGCCGAGGCAATCCGACCGTCGAAGTCGAAGTTACGTTAATCGACGGTTCCACCGGCGCTGCGGCCGTTCCCAGCGGCGCGAGTACGGGGATTCATGAAGCTTGGGAGCTGCGCGACGGCGATGACAGCCTGTTTATGGGCAAGGGCGTTCTGCAAGCTGTCGAAAACGTGAATACGACAATCGACGCGGAATTAACGGGAATGAATGCGCTCGACCAGGTCGAGATCGATTACAAACTGATTGAATTGGACGGCACGGACAACAAAAAAAACCTGGGAGCCAACGCCATCCTCGGCGCGTCGCTAGCCGTTGCACACGCGGCTGCAGCTCATTGTGAATTGCCGCTCTACCGCTATCTCGGCGGAGTCGGCGCGCGTGTGCTGCCCGCACCAATGATGAATATCGTCAATGGCGGCGAACATGCCGACAACTCAGTGGATGTTCAGGAATTCATGGTCATGCCACTGGGGTTCGACCGCTTCGGCGACGCGCTCCGCTGCGGTGTCGAAGTTTTCCACCATCTCAAAAAGGTACTCAACAATCGCAACCTGAACACCGCTGTCGGCGACGAAGGCGGTTTCGCGCCCGACCTAAAAAGCAACGCGGAGGCGATGGATTTGATCCTCGAAGCAATTGCGCAGGCTGGATACGAAGCCGGTACTCAAGTGCGGATCGCCTTGGACGTCGCCGCAACTGAGTTCTACGATGCCGACACCGGCAAGTACACGCTGGAAGGAAACCAGCTTGATTCGGCCGGCATGGTTGATTTGCTCGCCGACTGGGTCGAGAAATATCCGATCTGCTCCATCGAAGACGGTTGCGGCGAAGACGATTGGGATGGCTGGAAACTGCTAACCGATCGCGTCGGCGATCGAGTCCAATTGGTCGGCGACGATCTGTTCGTGACCAATACCGCCCGCCTCGCCCGCGGGATCGACGAGGGAATTGCCAACAGCATTTTGATTAAAGTCAACCAGATCGGCACGCTGACCGAAACGATCGAGGCCATCGAAATGGCGCACCGTGCAAACTATAGCAGCATTTCCAGTCATCGCAGCGGCGAGACAGAAGACTCGACGATCGCGGATCTGGCCGTCGCACTCTCGACCGGCCAAATCAAAACCGGCAGCGCGTCTCGGACCGACCGCATGGCGAAGTACAATCAATTGCTACGGATCGAAGAACAACTCGGCGATGCCGCGCTTTATGGCGGATCGTTATTTCCAAAGTAAGAAATGCCGTACTTGGGGACGGCGCGGCTCCTGCCGAGTCGCCTGCGGGTCGGAATCTTCGTCGCGACGGGAGCCTCACACCCCAGCTTCGCATGGTATCGCAGCCAGAGCATAACGCCGATCGACCCGACGCCGACACCTCGTCGTCACCGCTGGTCTATGTGCTACTATTCACTTCATTCGGACTGTTCACACTGACGGTCTTTTCGCATCGCTACGAACAGCGGCAAATCAAAATTGAACAAAAGTTCCACGGCATCCAACAGATTCAGCACCGCAAAACAGCTAACAGCGAAGGGCAGCCCAGCGGCCTGCGGACACCGGATGATGAGCCATTGATCATCACGTTGCGGCCTTTGATGTGGATGCTCGGCGGGCTGATGCTCACAGCCTGGGCGATTCTCATGTGGCGACGAATTCAAGTTCGAGGTGAAGTAACGCGATGACGGGCTTTCAACTCCGAAACATGATTGCCGATGATCGCGATGAAGTGGCGCGGCTCATCTTTCATGGAACCAATCAATACTATCTCTCCATTGGTCGTGAGCCGATCTTTCGAGACGACGAACTTGCCCCTGGGGTGATATTTGACGTCTACGACCAGATC
>JAYGDO010000045.1:0-3815 GCA_046582885.1 Pirellulales bacterium
CCGCCGACGCGCCCGGCAGGTTCTTCAACGCGAACATTCGCCACGCCGGATACAAATATCGGCAACTCGTGCCGAGCCCGCGGGAATGAAGCCGGACCGGACCGCGCCGCCCCAACCGCCGCCACCCGTTTCTTGCAATCCGGACACGCCGCGGTGACAATGAGCGGCGATCACGGCCCGGCTCCAAAATCTCAGGCACAGCAACTGATTTCGGTGACCGACTAGACTGACCGGCGACATTGGACAGGCATTTACCTATTTGAAGAAAAGATGAAATCAATCCTCGTCATTGTCGTGATTCTAGCCGCACCGTCGGCTATCTTCGCTGCAGATCGTCCGCCCAACTTTGTCCTCATCTTCTCTGACGATCAAGGCTATGAGGATCTCGGCTGCTTCGGGTCGAAACAAATCCGCACGCCTCGACTCGATCAGATGGCAAAGGAGGGGATGAAGTTCACGAGCTTTTATGCACAACCGATCTGTGGCCCCTCGCGGGCGGCGTTGATGACCGGTTGTTATCCACTGCGTGTCGCCGAGCGCGGAAACATCAAGAATGTTCATCCGGTCCTGCACCGCAAGGAAATTACGATCGCGGAAGTCCTGAAGACCAAAGGCTACGCCACGGCGTGTTTCGGCAAGTGGGATCTAGCGAAGCATTCACAGCGCGGGTTTCATCCCGACTTGTTACCGACGCATCAGGGCTTCGATTACTTCTTTGGCACGCCGACCAGCAACGACGGCTTTGTCGACCTGTATCGGAACGAACAGCGGATCGCGGAAAAGGCAAACATGGCGACGCTGACGGAGCGCTACACGGGCGAAGCGATCGAATTCATCACGCGGCACAGGGAGGATCCGTTCTTCGTTTATATTCCTCACACGATGCCGCATACGCGACTGGACGCGTCTGAAAAATTCAAAGGTAAATCGAAACGCGGCCTTTACGGCGATGTCATCGAGGAAATCGATTACAACGTCGGTCGCATTCTTGACGCGCTGGGCGAAATGAAACTCGCGGACCACACCTACGTACTGTTCACCAGTGATAATGGGCCCTGGCTGATCAAAAACGACGAACTTGCCGACGGTTCGCTACCAGGTGATCATGGCGGTTCGGCCGGTCCGCTCCGCAGCGGCAAAGTTTCAACGTGGGAAGGTGGCCAGCGCGTGCCGATGATCGTTTGGGCACCTGAGAGAGTTCCGGCGGGAGCCGTATGCGACAAACTCGCAAGCACGCTTGATGTGTTACCCACATTCGCCGCGATGGCCGGCGCAGAACGACCGCAAGATCGCGTGATCGATGGTGAGGACATTCGCCATCTGTTTCATGGACAATTCGATCAAAGCAATCCAGAGAAAACATATTACTACTATCTTCGCACACACCTTCAAGCTGTCCGTCAGGGGAAGTGGAAAATTCACCTGCCCCGACCGAAAGAACCAAAGTGGCTGCATCCCTTTTCTGTGAACCGGCACATTGCGCCGGCCGATCGTGTCGGGTTCAACGCGCCGTTTCTCGTTGACCTCGACGCCGATCTTGGTGAAACAACCAACGTCGCCGACGAACATCCGGGTGTTGTAAAGCGGTTGTTGGCGGTGGCCGAAACGGCGCGAGACGACATCGGTGACTACAACCGGGTAGGCCGGAACATGCGATTCTTTGACCCCTTGCCCGAACGACCAAAGACACCACCATTGACGCCTGCGCGTCGCCCGCCACGCTGAATTCAACCCAATTACAAACGGGTCGATTGATACAACGCCCCGAAAACCGATGTGTTCCCGCGACTTCGACGTGCTCCGATCGAATGGGGGGCGGCCGGAATCCTCTGGCGGTACAATCGTCGGTATGGCCGATGCCACCCGCATCCTAAATTCGATCAAAGTCGGTGATCCCAAAACTGCTGTGAATGGATGCGATGGTGCGGGCGAGTTTTCGTAACGGCATGGCCATCGCGAACACGTACTTAACAACCCCTTTATCCGGGAACCCACTCATGAACAGGACAATGTTTCTTGCGATTGCCGCAACGCTGATCAGCACGCATGCCTGGACATCCCGTGCAGCAGACCGGCCGAACGTCTTGATCATCATGGCGGACGACTGCACGTACAACGACCTGCCAGTCTACGGAGGCGGCAATGCCCGCACACCCAACATCGATCGACTGGCGTCGCAGGGACTTGTTTTCAATCGGGCGTACCTGAGCGAGGCCATGTGTCAACCTTGCCGGGCCGAACTCTTCACAGGCCAGTACCCGTTACGCAACGGCTGCGCGTGGAACCACTCGGCGAGCCGGCCCGCGACGACCAGCATGCCGCAGCACCTAGGGCAGGCTGGATACCGCGTGGGGTTGGCTGGGAAAGTACACGTCAAGCCGGCGAAAGCATTCCCCTTCGAGAAAGTCGGCGGGTTCGATCCCAACTGTGTCCGCAACCCGACAAAAAAACATGATGTCAAGAGCGTTCGTGATTTTCTGACGCGCAACGAGAGCCAGCCGTTTTGCCTGGTCGTGGCGCTGGTCGAGCCACACGTGCCATGGGTGATGGGTGACGCATCCAAGTACCCGCCCAAGCAGATCAAGTTGCCGCCCAATCTGGCCGACACACCGCGCACCCGCCAGGACTATTCACACTACCTGGCCGAGATCACGTACATGGACTCCCAAGTGGGCGACATTCTCAGCGCCCTTGATGCCAGCGGCAGAGCTGCCGACACCTTGGTGATGTTCACGTCCGAGCAGGGATCGCAGTTCCCCGGTTGTAAGTGGACCAACTGGGACACGGGTCTGCACACCGCGTTGATCGCCCGTTGGCCCGGCAAGGTCGCTGCCGGCAAGCGGACCGATGCTCTCGTGCAATACGCGGACGTATTGCCCACGCTACTCGCCGTGGCCGGCGGTGATGCTTCCGAACACACGTACGATGGGACCAGCTTCCTCCACGTGCTCACGGGGGCCGTGGCGAAACATCGTCAGTACGTATACGGCGTGCATAACAACATTCCCGAGGGTCCGGCGTATCCGATCCGCACGGTTTGCGACGGCCGGTACCGCTACATCCGCAACTTGACGCCCGGGGAGATCTACATCGAGAAGCACCTGATGGCAAAGCAAGGGGTCGGCGGTCTGAATAACCCCTATTGGGCGACGTGGATTGGCAATTCGTGGGACAACCCGAAGACGTACGCATTGGTCAAGCGGTTCATGCACCGCCCCGGCGAACAGCTTTACGTTACGGTCGATGACCCCTACGAGTTGACCAACCTCGCCAGCACTTCTCAGCATGCAAAGGCAAAGGCCCGGCTTAGTGCGGAACTCGATCGGTGGATGAAAGCACAGGGCGATCCCGGCGCCGCGCAGGATACACATCAGGCGATTCAAGCGGCCCGTCAGGGCAGGCATCTGTACTATCCGTCGAGTTCACGGTGATCGGCATCCGCGTATCGCGATCTCCTGCACACCGCTCTCTCCTGCACACCGCGCCGACCCGGCCCGCTGTGGCATCATCGGATGGTATTACGGCACGTCTCGCAATACATACGAGCAGATGACGCTCGGTGATTCCTTCGCCCATCTGGAATTCATGGAAAACCAATTTCGGCCGAAGACTTTGTCCTGTCGGAAAGCCATGCAAGGCCGAAGCTTTTCGGGAAATATCATCCGGTTTTGACCACGCGAGAACACGATATATACTGATTCGCATGAGATATCTATTGCACTCCAGTCTCGTCTCATTATTGATGCTCTCCTCCGTCGGGGCTGCCGAGCGTCCGCCCAACATCGTCTTTGTTTACGCGGACGACCTGGGTTGGG
>JAYGDO010000611.1:0-8267 GCA_046582885.1 Pirellulales bacterium
GTTGACGCTCAGTCGAGCATTGAACTGGTTCACGGCATCCGCCACACGGTCGCAGAACTGCCGAGCGACGGCTCGATACGGCATCCGCAGCTCTCGTAGTTTCGAACAGGCGAGACGCCGCTGCCGTCCGTCTCTACTTTAACGCATCCGCCAGTCCGGGGACATCATTCACCCCTTCGGGAACTTCGATTGACGATCCCTCAAACGCCGTGCCGATCGGTTCCGCCCGACCGCCCAGGTGACGTGCCAGGAACGCTTCGGTCACGGCATAAAACGCCATGCGGTTTTCCGGGCGGGCGAAGCCGTGTCCTTCGTCGGGGAACAAGACGTAGGTGACGGGAATATCCTTCTTCTGCAGTGCTTCGACCATTTGCTGCGCTTCGGCCTCTTTGACTCGCGGGTCATTTTTGCCCTGACCGATTAGCAGTGGCCTCTCCATTTTGTCTGCGTGATAGACTGGTGAACGGGCTTCCAACTCCGTGCGGCCCTCGGCGGTATCAATGTCGCCTACCCGTTCGATCAGTTGCTGGCGGAAGGATTCCCAGTAAGGCGGAATGGACTCGATCAGCGTGATCAAACTGGACGGGCCGACGATATCGATGCCGCAGGCGAATACATCGGGCGTGAAAGTTAATCCGACCAGCGTGGCATAGCCACCGTAGCTGCCGCCGGTGATGGCAATCTTGTCTTTTTGGGCGACACCTTCGTTGACTGCCCAGTCGACTGCGTCGATCAGGTCGTCGTGCATCGTGCCGGCCCACTGCCGTTTGGCGATATTTTGGAATTTCTTGCCAAAGCCGGTGGAGCCGCGAAAGTTCACGGCCAGTACGGCGTAGCCGCGATTGGCCAGTAGTTGATGTTCGCCGTCGTAGCCCCAGCGATCCCGTGCCCACGGTCCGCCGTGCACGCTCAGTACCATCGGCAGGGCCTGTTCAGGCCGCCCGTCGCCATCCGTGTCGGAACCGACTGGCAGCGTCAGGTAGCTGACCAGTTCCAGCCCGTCCCTCGCTTTGATGATGACCGGATGCATTTCGGCCAATTTCAGACCCTCAAGGTCTTTGCGGTGGACAAACAGGAAGTTCATTGTCTTGGTGTCACGATTGAAATGAAAATATTTGATCGGCCCGTCATCGGCCATGTGTGCGACGATCCAGTGCCGGTCATCCATCGACCATGAAGCAATTCCCGCATCGCCGCGGGCGCCTTTACTGACCAGCTTGACGTCCTTTTCAACTTCTTCGTCAAAATACTTTCGCTGGCGTTTTTCGTAATAAAAGGTCACCGCTTGGATCGTGTTTTCGGTCGGGTGCGACTTGATCGCGCCGACGTCGGTGCGAGGATTGGCTGCGATCAAGTTCTGCTTGCCGCTCTTCAAGTCCATCATCATCAGCGCTGCCGTATCGCGATCACGACTGTCGGCCATGTATAGCTTCTGGCCCGTCTTGTCAAAGCCCAACAGTCGTGTCGTTGCGGTATCGTCTTTAGGGATGTTCAGGAATGGCTTCCACTTGATTTCCGCGGTACTTTCGCTGCCCGCGCCGTCCGGTTCGTAGTATTGCAGCGAGCCGTCCTCGAGATATTTTGACGCGAAACGAACCTTGTAATCTTCATCGATCACGAAGCCGCGATACCCCGGGTTTAATTGAACCAGCTTCTGTTCGCCGCTGAGAATGTTCATGCGGTAAACGTCGTGATAGCGCGGATCGCGGTTATTCAAGCCAATCAGTATCTCGTCGGGAAACCGCCAACTGACCGCTTCGATTTCAGCCCGAACACGCCGCCGCCCTGTCGGGTCGCCTTTGTCGTCACCTTCCTTCGGTTTTTCATCCGCTTCCTTTTTTAATGTGAGGTTGCGAACCTTGTTGCCCGCCTGTAAGTCGATGCAATACACGTTCCAGTTCTCGTCACCGTCGACATCCTGCGAGTACAAAATGTGGTTGCCGGTGTGTGCCCAAAAGAACCGTCTGATGCCGCGGCCTTTGTCCTTAGTGATCGATTTCGCAGCGTCGATGTCATCGATTGGTGCGAGCCAAATATTCATCACGCCCTCGACCGGCGCGAGAAAGGCGACTCGCTTGCCGTCCGGACTGAGGTCCGGTGCAACTTTGTCCGGGTTGCCGAAGAAAACTTCGCGGGGGATCAGGGGCAAGGCGTTGTCTTTCTGGGTGTTGGAGTCGGTGGCATCGTTCGCGTTGTTCTTTGAGTCGGCCAGAGCCTCAGCGGTGCTGCTGATCCCTTCTGTATTTGGCAGGGAAGATTGGGTTGGCTGCGGTTCCGAATTGCAACCACCGGCGGTGGCGATAAGTATGACGGTAGCGATCGAGCAAATCAAAGTAGCTGGCATGTTCATTGCGGTCTCCGTTTTCAGAAAGGGGCTTCTCGCTGGGCGATCACATTATGGTCGGTCAAATCCAAAAACCGAATATCGAAAAATCCGAAACGACACCGATATGCCGGTTCGAAAACGGAAAGCCAGATTGATAATGGATCGCGAGATGCGTGCCGATGCCATCTGCCAGTCTCTTGGGCTATTCGTTGTTTAAGAATGGCGCGAAGGAATGATGGCTGTCTAAAATAGCCATCTGGAAGGAAATCGGTGACCTTTTGAGAGATTCGAGAGTCACCACGCAATAAATACCCGTTCTATTGTCCGCAAACGGTGGACGCGGGTGGGTGTCGATCGGCATCATCCACAAGGGATGAGAGGCCACATTTGACCTACGCAACTTTTTGCGATAGCAGCCAGTCTTCCAAAATCACATGTCGCAAAAATGGTGCACGGAGCAGCGCGGTACTTGACGGGAGAATTGCCGACAGCCATTGGCGGCGGGCCATGCCGGAAACGAATCGCAGTCCAAGGCTGCCGGGCGAACTGCCCGCGAGTTGCGATTGGATGTTGTCGCTGAGACGCTTGAACGTGGCGGGAAACAGATTTGGTTGCGGCCCGACGTGGATTACGGTCTCAATGCCGCGAGTAAGGAGTTCACTAATTCCCTCCCAGACCCGCTGCGGGTGGTCGATCCAACGATTCAGGATTTCCCTCGCATTGTACTCGTTGTAGCTGCATTTTCCGGTGACCAGTGAAATGATCGGCGGTGTGGGCGCGGCGAGCCCATTTTTCAGCGTGTGCATCATCTTGGCCGAGCGGTTGGGAATGCTTCGTTCCCACATAATCGGTGTGTGCAGGGGGGGCCAATGGCTGTCGTTCTTACGCAGGTGAACCTCTTTCGGCATCCGCTCCCGCAAAAGCTGCTTGAACCGCTCGATCGTGTCTTGTTGACCGAGGACCAGTACCGTGTTCGGCGACAGGTACGCGGAGATGCCCAGCACGCCTTTGCCTTGTTGATTGACTTCAAGACAAAGGCGATTGATATCGTCCAAATTCAAGGCGTCGCCGCGCGAGAAGACGATGCCCATGCTGGTGTCTTCCCCGAGCGCGGCGCAGTCATCGGCCATCGCGACCGGCACGCTGATGGCGTCCGGCATTGCCAGGATGCCCCCGCACACGACCGCGGTCACTTCGCCCAAGCTGTAACCGAGTGCGACCCCCGCTTCGGCAAAGTGAATGTCAAAGAACTCCGCGAGGCATCGGATCTGGGCGACTTCTGCAGACACGATCAGTGCAATGGAGTCGGCGAATGTCGCCAGGCATGTTTCTTCCTGGCGCTCGACACGATCGACCAAGTCGATCTTGCGGCCCAAAATGTCGGACGCGGTTTCACCGGCCTCGGCGAGGCACTTGCGGACAAGGGAACCATAACTTGGGTGCGCGAGCAGTTCGGCGGTACGGCCAAGATTTGTGACGTTGTAGCCACGAAAAACAACAGCCGATTTGGTGAGCAGAGGTTTCAGTTCGAGGGGCATGTTCTTTGGATGTTGCCGTTGGGCTGTTAACGACGGTGAGGCTGAATGATATCCGATGACGACCTGTCAGGCAGCGCCGTCTCGGCCACGACGCGTTTGGTGTTCGCGGAGCGGTCCCGGACGTCAGCTGGGCATTCTCGGGGTCATGCTTGCTGGGCTTTCGTGTTGTGAAGCGGTCAGTTCCGTGCCTGGACGCTTATGTTCGCATCATTGACAATGGGTGCATGGCCGCCACAGAACCGAGCGATGATTTCCGAGTTGACCTCCAACAGCGTTGCGCCGTAGTGACGGGCGCGTCGAGCGGTATTGGCCGGGCAATTGCCCTGCGTCTGGCCGCCGCGGGCGCCGATTGCCTTGTCCATGCCGGAAACAACCGGGCGGGAGCGGAGGAGGTGGCTGGCGAGATTCGGGGGCTGGGCCGCGAGGCAGAAGTTGTCGTGGCCGATCTCGGCGACACGGAAGAACAAGACAGGCTGTGCGCGGCGGCATACCAGTGGCGGGCCGAAATCGATATCTGGGTGAATAATGCCGGTGCAGATGTGCTGACAGGCGAAGCTGTTGCGTTGTCGTTCGACGAAAAACTGGAATTGCTCTGGCGCGTCGATGTCGTCGCGGCGATCCGCATGTCACGGCGAGTCGGCCGGCGAATGAAGCTGGCCGGTGGCGGCACAATTCTTAATATGGGTTGGGATCAGGCGTCGACCGGCATGGCCGGTGACAGTGGCGAGATGTTTTCAGCGGTGAAGAGCGCCGTAACGGGGTTTACAAAAAGCCTTGCCCAGTCGCTCGCACCGGAAGTGCGAGTCAACAGTGTTGCTCCCGGGTGGATAAGGACCGGGTGGGCTGCAGCGGCATCCGACGTGTGGCAACAACGGGCCGTCCGCGAATCGCTGCTTGGCCGCTGGGGCACGCCGGCAGATGTCGCCAGCGTCGCACATTTTCTCGTGTCGCCCAGTGCCGCGTTTGTCAATGGACAAGTGATCGCGATCAATGGCGGTCGGCAGTTCGGGCCGGGAGATTCTCATGACTGAGAAAGCCGGCAGTTTCTCCGACCGCAACTGGCGGGACGAGCACGTTCATTTCATCACGGGACGGTTGGCGGAATTCTCGCTTCGTAAGATGGTAGCCGAGTTGTCCGCAGAGGTCGGTTTCAAGTACTCAATCGACGTACTGAACATTACTGTTGCCGCACTGATGACGCCCGAATGGATCGCTCGGCGGATTCAGGTCGCTCCCGAGACAACTCTGGTCCTGGTTCCCGGTTTTTGCGAGGGAGATCTAGAGGGCGTCCGGCATATTGTCGAGTGTCCCGTCGAACGCGGTCCTCGTGACTTGCGTCGATTAGACAACTTCTTCGGCCGAAAACTGGATGCCGCCGATTACGGCAATTACGACATCGAAATCTTGGCCGAAATCAACCACGCGCCGACCCTTTCGGTTGACGAGATTGTTGCCGAGGCAGCGAGGCTGGCTGCGGACGGCGCCGATGTGATTGACGTGGGTTGCGATCCGGGAACCACGTGGCCGGAAGTTGGCGATGCTGTTTGCGCGCTGCGTGAAGCGGGGCTCCGGGTTTCTATTGACAGTATGAATCCGGCCGAGATTCGCGCGGCCGCGGACGCAGGCGCCGAATTGGTGCTGTCCGTGAACGCCACGAATCGTCATGCCGCACCGGACTGGGGATGTGAAGTCGTGGCAGTTCCCGACGATCCGGAGTCGTTGGGCGGTTTGGATGAAACGGTTGATTTTCTGGCCGCCGCCGGTGTGCCTCAGCGTATCGATCCGATTATTTCCCCGATCGGTTTCGGCTTTGCGAATAGTCTGCAGGGATATTTCGCTACCCGCGAGAAATATCCCGACGCGGAAATGTTGATGGGCATCGGCAATTTAACCGAACTGACAGATGTCGATTCGGCCGGGATCAATGTGGTGCTACTCGGTATCTGCCAGGAGCTAGGTATTCGCAGCGTACTTACGACACAGGTCATTAACTGGGCCCGCACATCGGTCCGCGAGTGTGATTTGGCGCGGCGGTTGGTGTATCATGCCGTGGCACACAAGGTGTTGCCGAAGCACGTGGAACAGAATCTTATCGTTTTGCGAGATGCAGAAGTACCGGAGTTTGGCGAAGAGACGATTTCCCGCTTGGCGGCGGACGTACGGGACAATAATTTTCGCATCCTGGTCGAACGGGGTGAAATTCATCTGTTCAGCGGCGATCGACACGTCCGGGGTACGGATCCATTTCGCATGATGCAACAACTCATCGATAGCGGCGCGAATAACGTTGATCGCCCGCACGCGTTTTATTTGGGTTACGAAATGGCCAAGGCCGTGACGGCATTGACCTTGAGCAAGGACTACCGGCAGGATGAGGCAATCGATTGGGGGTATTTGACCGCGTTGGAAGAGACGCACCAGAGGATTCACGATTAGGGTTGGTGCAGCCCAGCAAGCATATTGCCGACAATGCGGACGCAGGGCATAGCTCAAAACATTCCATGATTCTAGAAGGCATTATCACGACGGTCGACATGGATGGTGGCAACCACGTGTCGCCGATGGGGCCGGTGGTGGATGCGGAAATGCAAAGTTTTGTGTTGCGACCGTTTCAGACATCAATAACGTTTCAGAATGTGAAACGCACGGGGCAAGCTGTGTTTCATGTGACAGACAACGTGCAAATGCTCGCCCATGCGGCCGTTGGGCAACTGAAGGCTCCGGCGGCGCGTCGCGCCGACGCGGTAGACGGATACATCCTCGAGGATGCATGCCGTTGGTATGCGTTGCAGATCGAGTCGCTTGACGACTCCCGTGAGCGCGCCGAAATCGTTGCTCGCGTTGTCGATCATGGTCGCCAGCGAGACTTCTTCGGCCTGAATCGCGCGAAGCATGCGGTGGTCGAACTGGCGATACTTGCTACGCGAATACAGTTCCTTCCGGCAGATGATGTGCTTCGGCAGTGCGAAGAATTACGACGACTCGTCGATAAAACAGGCGGCGACGACGAGCGTAAGGCATTTGCGTTTTTAGAGGGTTTCATCCGCAGAGAACTCGCTTGAGCGCAGGGGCTGAATCGAAATGATCGTCCACGTCACCGCGCCTAGTCGCTTGCATTTCGGGCTGCTTTCGTTTGGTAATTCGCATGACGGACAGTTTGGCGGAATCGGTGCAATGATTGACCGCCCCGGCTTGCAATTGCGGATCGGTGATGCAGATCATTTCGTGGCGTCGGGGCCACACGCCGCGCGAGTTCGTGAATATGTGAAACGTTTTTCGCGATATCACGGTCGAAATGATGTTGATTGTCGCATTGAAGTTATCAGCGCACCGCCGGAGCACGTAGGGTTGGGCACAGGAACGCAATTGGGACTGTCGGTCAACGCCGGACTGTCAAAATATTTTGGTTGGAAAACGCAATCACCGGCGGAGTTGGCGGCGGCGGCGGGGCGGGGATTTCGTTCGTCGATCGGTACCCATGGCTTTTGCGGGGGCGGGCTTATTTACGAAGAGGTCAAGCCCGACGATGCCATTGTCGCCCCGCTTCGCGATCGTACGACGGTGCCCGATCGCTGGCGATGGCTGTTGCTGCGGCCACGGTTTGAGGTTGGCCTGTACGGTCAAGCCGAGAAGGATGCATTTTCGGCGTTGCGGTCGGTGCCACGGAAGACGACTGGGCGGTTGCGTGACGAAATCTGTAAGTACATGCTGCCCGCAATTAAGACACACGATTTCGACGTATTTAGCGAGAGCCTATATCGCTATGGAGTTGCCGCCGGTAAGTGCTTCGCCGGGAGGCAGTCCGGGCCGTTTGCCTCGGTTCGATTGGCTAAATTAGTCGGGGCCATTCGCCACCTTGGTGTCCGGGGCGTCGGGCAGAGTTCCTGGGGGCCGACAGTTTTTGCGCTTTGTTCTTCGGCCGCCGCCGCATTTGAGTTGCGTCAACAGTTGGCGGAGCATACCGCCGCGGCCGACGCGGAGGCGATCGTTTCCTCCCCTAACAACGACGGCGCGAAAATCGTTGCCGAAAGCTAACCCCTCGCGCTAAGGGTAAGGTTCCGTTAACGGATTTTTATCGTGCGGGATGTCAGCCAGCCCTTATGCTCGCATTCGGCAACGCGAAAACTAATGAGAACGGACTAAAATCCGACACCCTCGTCGTCGCTCCATGCGCTGATGCCTTGATCGCCGATCACTTCGGTGGGTAGGTCTTTTGCGCCGGCGAGGAACCAGTATGAACTGTCGCCTAACTTTTTGGTCATCTTCGGTTGACCGGTGGCGGGATCGACACTGAGAAAATGCATGTCAAAGCCGCCGGGACTGTGTGCGAGATTTTGAATGACGAACGCATCAAAGCCGTGGTGTTTGCCTGCGTAACGAATACTCCAATTGGTCGTTTCGCG
>JAYGDO010000646.1:0-10209 GCA_046582885.1 Pirellulales bacterium
TTGTCGACGAGATTTCGAAGCGGGCGTCCATCTAGATATCTTGACAGGTTGTCGCAAAAAAAGTCCGTCATATCGTCGATTCGGCGGGCACTTTGCCCCGCTACGTGCGGCGTGATGATCAAATTAGGCAACTCCCACAACTCACTGTCGGGCGGCAATGGCTCGCGCTCGGCGACATCAATCGCGGCACCCGACAGATGGCCCGATGAAATCGCCTCGACCAACGCATCTTCGACCAGGATCGGCCCCCTCGCGACATTAACCAAAACGCTGCCCGACCGCATTTTTGCAATGGCGGCGGCGTCGATCAGGCCGCGTGTCTGATCGGTAAGTGGGGCGCAGAGCACAACGATGTCGCCTTCGGCGAGCAACCAGTCCAATTCCGCCGCATCACGAAGTTGATCAACGTACGGCGGTTTATCGACCGGAAACCAGTCGGTGGCGACGATGCGTGTTTTCATCGGCGCCAGCAATTGGGCCAGCCTGCGGCCGACACCGCCGAACCCGACAATTCCTACAGTTTTGCGGTGCAAATCGGCCGTTGGCCGGCGGATAAATTCTCGTTTCTGCTGTCCGCGGGCGAATTCTGGGAACCTGCGTAATGTGGCGATCAACAACCCCATCGCGTGTTCGGCAACCTGATCGGCGAGTACACCCGAAGCGCTGGACACGACGATTTCCGAATTTATCACCTCCGGGACGAGGCAATGATCCAGTCCGGCCGCCGAGGACTGTATCCACTTTAACCGACCGCGGGCGACAACTTCCGGCCAGGGCACCGCCACCTTTGCATGACCGCAAAAGATGTCCGCATCCGGCAATCGGCCCGCCACCTGTTGTTGGCCGGCGGCAACCACCTCGGCGTCCCCGGCGGCCTGCGCAATTTGATCGACATGCTGTGCCTCGACCGGATAACAGAGTACGATTCGCATAGTCTTGGGTTTATCCCGGATCAAACGAGGCGGGTCGCCGTGTAAAAAGTGGACTTCGGCCCATATGTGGTTTGCGAAATCTTAACTTCTTATAATAATAGCAGTTCGTGGCCGGCAATTGATTGCCCGCCATCCTGCCAACGCCACGCCTGCCGTGGCCGCCCGTATACAGGAGTCTTCACACTGTCTGGCAAGACCTACACATATCCGCTGCTGGCAATTGTATTCCTCGTCGCGCTTCGCGTCGCGACTGGCTGGTATTTTCTTGACAGCGCGACCACAAAATACTCAGATCCGTATTTTACTTCAGCCAAGTTCGTTTCGCGGGCCCAGGGTCCATTGGCCGACGCCTTCAAGTCCCGGCTGCCTGATTTCCACGGCTGGAAGACGATCATGCAGACGCCGCGACAAGACGTGCCCGAAGCGGCGGCGGCGACCGTGAAGGACGGCGACAAACAAGACTCCTCCGATGCAGCGGCCGCCTGGGAAGCCCGCGTCATCGAAGACTGGTCGCACGACAGATTGAAAATTGCCGACCACTACGACTTCGACCCAGCACAGGACGTGCAGGCCGGTGCGATCTTCACCTATCACGAAGGCCGCTTGAAGGATTACCTGAAAACCAACCGCGACAACATCGCCGCCTTTCGCCATGAACTATTCCTGATCGAGCAGCGCAGTGCGGCCAACTCAGCCGACAACGTACCCTTCGAAAAATCACGGCTGGCCAAGAAAAAAGCCGCAGCAGCAGCAGCCGGCACGGAAATCCAAGCGGGTGTTAAGGCGTTCGAAGAGGACCTCCACCGTGAGTTGCTCGATTTGGCGACGACGAAGGCAAAATCGGCCGCCGGCGAAGTTCGTCTCGGCGACGCTTCCTTAGAGACCTTTGATAAGTTGCTGATTTACTCTCAATTCGCCATCGGCGGCTGCCTGCTTGTCGGCCTATTCACAAGGCTGGCGGCGTTGGGAGCCGGGACCTTCCTGGTTTTTGTACTGCTGACACAGCCGCCATGGGTCGTCGGATATTCGACCCCCCTGGGCTCGGGCAATCAAGTGGTGATGATGCTCGCTAGCCTGGTACTCGTCGGTACGGCGGCAGGGCGATGGGCGGGTTTGGATTTTTTCGTTCACGCCATGCTGGGCAATTGTTGCAAAGGTGGAAAAGGGGACGCGTGATGCATCGACACAAAAACACAGCGGCCAAAAACAACAGCGGCGACGAGGCCCATTCCGAGGGCGGCTTTTCACGCCGCGATTTCCTCCGCGGCGGCGTAGCGGCCGGCGTGGCAGGCGGCGCGGGACTTGGCGCGGTTTACTTTGGCTACAGCAGCGGCGTTCGGGACGCCGTGCGGGTGGGGGTCATCGGCACGGGCGACGAGGGTGGCGTGCTGATCGGCGCGATCAATCCCGACTACGTGCAGGTCGTGGCGGTTGCCGACATCCGGCCGTACAACATTCACCGCGCCTTCCATGGCGACGAATCGAGCGAAAGTGCCCTAAAAAGCCGGCCCGGGCTGATTCGCAAGTACGGGTACGCGAACGAAACCGAGGCGCGAAAACATATCGAAGTTTACGGAGATCGCTACGAGGAATTGCTCGACGACGAAAACGTAGAGGGGGTCATTGTCGCTCTGCCGCTGCATCTGCACGCCCAAGCGGCCATCAAGGCCATGCGGAAAGGCAGGCACGTGCTGTGTGAAAAACTCATGGCGCACAGCGTCCACGAGTGCAAGGAAATGGCCCGCGTCGCGGAGGACCAGGACAAAATTCTCGCCGTCGGCCACCAACGCCATTACAGCGTATTGTACGACAACGCGAAACAAATGATTCGCCGGGGAGTGATCGGCGAAGTACATCACATCCGCGCCCAATGGCATCGCGGAAACTTACCGGGCAAGGATAGCTGGCAGCAGCCGCTGCCGGGCGACTCGATGAAGACGGAATTAGGCAAGTACGCGGCGCAGTCAACCCAGCTACTGGACGAACTGAATGGAATCCGCGCGGACGACGAGACGGCGTGGGACGCCTCTCTCAGCGGCGACCGCGAAGTAGCGGAAAAAGCGAGACGACTGCGGGAACTGCGGATGCTGGACCTCGCCGTCAAGGCTGAAGATTACGGCTATCGATCGTTTTCGCTCGGCAAGGATGTCGAAATCAGCGCCCGGGAGGAACTGATCCGCTGGCGACTCTGGAACCGTACCGGTGGCGGCCTCATGGCCGAACTGGGCAGCCATCAACTTGATGCCGCCAGTATTTTTATATCCGCCTTACGCGACGACGGCAAGAAAGTGCTCCCGCTGAGCGTCGCGGGAGTTGGTGGCCGACACATCTTTCCGCTCGATCGAGAAGTCGAGGATCATGTTTACTGCTCGTTCGAATTCCCCGTCCCCGACGAACAGGAGTTCAATCGCGATCCGGCCAATAAGCGGATCGTCGTCAGCTATTCGTCGATCAACGGAAACGGCTTCGGCGGCTACGGCGAAGCCGTGATGGGAACGGGCGGCACGATCGTGATCGAACGTGAGCGGGACATTGAACTCTACACCAGCCAGCGGCCCACCTCCGTGCAAACCGGAAAGGCCTCGACCGTAGGACTGGACACCACCGAAAGCGGCGCACCGGAAGTCGCCGAAAGCCAAGGAACAGGCCCCGTCAGCCGCGGTTACACCGAGGAAATTGAACACTGGGCGTGGTGTATCCGTAACCGCCAGGACCCGGACGCCGTGCCCCGCTGCGGCCCCGAAACGGCGCTGGCCGATGCGACCATGGCGCTGGTGGCGAACCGAGCCATCGAAGATCAGCACAAAATCGAATTTGACCCCAACTGGTTCGACATGAAAAACGACGACACTCCCGAACACGTCAAACCAAACGTGGAGCGAAAGGAGTACTCGATATGAAAATAACTCCTGAAGAACGGGAAGTCGGCATTGAGAACTTTTTCGCGGCGGCGGGCTATAAAGAGACGCGGGCGGGAGTACTCAGAGACACCCGGGAGAAAGGCCTGGCGACCAAAAAGGGACTGGGTTCCCAGTACTTCAAATATGGAGAGGTCGAACGCCCCGTCAGGATCGGCGTGATCGGCACCGGCGACGAAGGCGGGGTCCTGATCGGTGCCCTGAATCCGAAATATGTCCAAGTCGTCGCAATTGCCGACATTCGGCCATTCAACATTTATCGCGCTTTTCACGGCGATAAGTCGACCGCCAGCACCCGGCGGGTTCGCCCCGGCTTGATGAACATCTTCGGTTGGCCCGACGAAGCGGCCGCGCGAAAAAATGTCGAGGTCTACACACAGGGCTACGATGAATTGCTGGACGACGAGAATGTCGAGGCCGTCATCGTCGCGCTGCCCCTACACTTGCATGCCGAAGCGTCCGTTAAAGCCATGCGCAAGGGCAAGCATGTGCTTTGCGAAAAACTGATGGCCCACAGTGTGCATCAGTGCAAGGAAATGGCCCGCGTTGCGGCGGCAGAGGGCAAACTACTGGCGGTTGGACATCAGCGACACTATAGCGTGCTGTACGACACGGCGGTTGATCTGGTCAAGAAAAATGTGATCGGCCGCATCCACCACATCCGGGCCCAGTGGCACCGCAACAATCAACCGGGCAACGATACCTGGCAAAAGCCACTGCCAACCGATCCCCAGATGGCCAAGGACCTGGAGGCAGCGCAAGAGAACATGGCCAATGCCGAAACGAAATTCGCCGAAGTCAGAGCGACAGCAAAGAATCGCGTTACCAACGAAAAGCACCTGGCCGACCTAAAAAAATTCGACGGCGAACTCGTTTCGCGACCGAAGGAGATTGCGGAGCTTCGCCAGGCGCTGGCCGAACTGGCGAAACAGGATCAGCCGGACGCGAAACTCCAACAAGAACATCTCGACCGCATCCAAAAACTCGAGGACCGTTTGGCCGCCGTCAACAAACGTTACCTGCAGATTATCAAGCTCGATCCGAAGAAATACGACATGTCCGTGCTGCAGGACAAAGTCGAACTGCTCACCCATCAGCTCAAGGATGCCGAGATCGCAACGAAGGTCAAGGATCACGGGTACATCGACCGCAACGTCGGCGGGAATGAAATTTCCGCGCTCGAAGAACTGATACGCTGGCGACTTTGGGACCGGACGGGCGGCGGCTTGATGGCCGAACTCGGCAGCCACCAGCTGGACGCCGCCGGCATCTTCATCAGCGCCATGCGCAACGACGGAAAGAAAGTGCATCCGCTCAGCGTGATTGGGATCGGCGGACGCCATATTTTTCCCAATGACCGCGACATCGACGACCATGTGTATTGCTACTTTGAGTACCCCGCTCCGGATTACGATTCGGAAACGGCTGCGGAGAAAAAAATCGTCGTCACCTACTCATCGATCAATGGCAACGGCTACGGAGGCTACGGCGAAACGGTACTAGGCACGGCCGGCACGCTGATTCTCGAACGCGAAAAAGAACCGCTGCTTTACAACACCGACGCGGCCTGCAAATCGACACACGTCCGAGTGTCCGGAAGTAAAGGCAAACTTAAATTAGCGACCACCAAATCCGGTTCGGCCGACGCAAGGCTGGCCCGCGACGGCCTGAAAGGCCCCCTTAGCCGCGGCTATACCGAAGAAATCGAACACTGGGCGTGGGCAATTTTGGAAAAGGCCAAATTGGCCGCCGCAGCACTCGCTGCCGACGACGCCGCGGAGGCGAAGCCGGCCGGCCCGTCCAAACCCGCCGAGATCGCCGTTCCGCTTCGCTGCAGCCCGAAAGTCGCGCTCGCCGACGCCGTGATCGCGCTGACGGCGAATCTGGCGATTGCCCAAGGCAAAGCCACCGAGCAAAATGCCCGCATTGACTTTGCACCCGAATGGTTTGACATCGACAGCGACGAAACGCCCGAGGGCGAACCGCCCAATGTCGACCGGCCCGAATACCAGACCTAACCGCCGGTTCGTCGCCTCTAGCCTGGCATCCGTCCGCAGCCAGCTGGACGGTTGGATGTGCCGCCGACGGATAGGCACACGGATTCCGGCGGCATTCGGGCGCGGCTCGCCCGGTCAGGCCGCCGAATTGCTGACGGTACTTCTCTTTTGAGGCCGTCGGTGCCACTCGTGTTTGATATTCCGCATCAGCAGGGCGCAGTCAAACTCAACCGAGCCGGCGGGGAACAGCCTACTGTCCGCAAAGAAACTCGATTCGACCCGGTCAACCGCCAACGATTCAACATTCCAATTGACCGTACGAAGTTCCAACCCATCATACGTTCCGGACGCGCCCGTGTCGGAATATCCCAGCGATCCGCAGCGAAAGAAATCGGAAGCATCTTGGATCGAACCAAAGACGGACCCCTCGGGCAAGTCCGACGTCAAATGACCTTCGACCGCGACACGGGTGCCGTCATCATCGCTATCCATAATGACGCTGTAATCATCGCCGTGCTCCCGCACCGCGAAGCGGGCGTGATGGTGCACGCCGGGAAACAGCCGGCCTCCCAAGAGCGTGTTCAGACGCGATGAAGTGTCCCGTCGCGGAATGTAAACGCCCGTGTTCGTTTCCTCGTTTTCATCCCACTCAACGGCAATCCGATGGGCCGCATTTTCTGATGAAATACCCAGCAGGGCCGGCGTGAACCGGGGGCGAATCTGCTTCAGGCGGATGAGACAAATTCCAGCGATGCCACGGCCGTCGACGAGCTGCGGTCGAAAGGGACTTGGCAGCAGCTTCGCCAGCACATCGGGATCAACGCGGAAATTGGCAAGTATTCGCCGCTCGATCACTCCCCGTAGGGTTGGAATTCTCACGGTGACGTTCCTCGACTGGCCTTAGTCCCCTCTTTTTCTTACCGCAGAACGATCGCTCAGATTAACAGTGATGTCTGCGATAATCAGTCGTTCGAGCGGCCGACTCCAATTTTGACAGCTGGCCGGCTTTTCTGCAGCGGCGTGACATGTAACTACAGGGCCTTGGCGACGGGTCACTCGGTCTCGTCCGCTCCGTCGTCCCAAGAATCCATTTCTTCGATCTTCCTGCGGAGAATGGGTTGATATTTTTCGCGTGCAGCAAACGCAATCAACATCAAGGCACCGAAGCCGACCATCGACAACCAGAACCAAAGCTGGTTATAAGTCGTGATTTTGGCCACACTTCCCGCCATCGCAAACAGAAAGAACCCCAGGCCGAGGTATACAAACTGCCTGATTCGATAAACCATCCCAACACAAACGCCTAGCACTGCCAGACCGGCCAAGATTGCCAGGGCCAGAATTCCCTCCTGGGCCTGGGACCACTTCAACACTATTTCCGCACTGGATGCCAGGTAGATGACTGAAATCGTCACGTAGCGCAGGAACGAGAGTTGACTTTTTTCCATTCGATCCTTGTTTAAGTGACCAGCAATCAAGATGGAAACTGCGGGGGGAATCAACCAGAACTGCGGATGATCAACAAAGCTGAAGTTTTCGAAGCCGGCGAACATCGCCCAGAGGCTGGCATTGCCCAAGAGTGTGGCGACCATGGAGTGCAGGAAAGACCGCCGAAAGAAGGCCATCACCACATTGATCAAAGCAGCGAGAAAAAAGAAGATCTGATAATCCAAAGCGGTGCCTTGCATTTCATCCTTGAACAAGACCAGGCCCAGGATCGGAACTGCCGGCAGCAGGAAAGAGGAATTGTGTATTGGTTCGGATAACACCGCAATTTTACTGCGTCGCAGGTACTCGGAGGCAAACGCACCCACAAACGCGATGACAAACAGCACATACGGCCAGCCACCCTGGAAAATTGTGAACCATTCCGGCCGTGTCCTCCATAGATGCGCCGCCAAAACCAGGATAATCAGTTCCGCCAGATAAACGTAAACCTGGCGTCCCTTGTCCGTCAACGACAAGGGGTCACGATTAGGTTTAAGGGCCGACATTAGCAAGGCCGTACCCAGTGCGGCCAGCCCAAGGCAAACCGCAATAACTTCCCAATGAGTTAACTCCGTCGCTAGGTTCCGGCTCGTAAATTCGAATAGTAGCGTGACTCCGAGTGATCCGCCGGCAGCAACCAAGCTGCCAACTTGCATTCGATTGGCGAGGCTCAACCAACCAGGCCAATGCGCTGCGATCTTGTTCGACTGCCACGCGACGCCGACACTAAAGATCGCGGACCCGATAAACAGCCGGATCGCGCGCGACATCCAAACAGCCGGCTCATGGCCGGGTCCGAGATCCGCCCAAATCAGTCCAATGACAGATGCCAAGCTAAATGACACGGCCAAGGATCGCAGTTCACTCTGGAGTTTTGTTCCCTGTAAACAGCGCAGTCCAATAATCAAAGCTGCAGGTAGCAGGGCCACGAGGAAACGGTGCAGCATCAAATCGGCGATGAGGAAAAACGATGCCAGAAACGAAGCGGCTGTTACTATACAGCCCACGATCGCCTGGCAATGCGAAACCTCAAGGCGACTCGCATCCATCCGTTTCGCAGGGTCGCTAAAACCCGCAGCGGTCAAAGCGGCGCACACGTGGCTTGAGAAGTGGTAAATCACTCCCCAGGACACCAGATAAGCGGTGAGCACATAAAGAACTTTCGCCGAATTCAAGTGGTAATAGTACGCTTGGTCGCTCTCTACCATCCACATGACTGACAGCGTGGCAAAAACAGCCACGCCCCAGACGTAGAACTTCCTGACCCAATCCTGTAATTCCGCATTCCGAGCGAAAAACACCAATGCCAGCAGAGGAATGCCGAGATTTGCGGTCTCTCGCGCTCCATCGATCCAAACCTGGTTCGGGCCGGCAAGTGCCGCTACCACGGCCAAAACAGAACCAGTCGCCAAGCCACCGAGCGACACAAACACCAGAGCGGCGCTCATCCGGACCACTGGCGATTCCGGTCGGCTCTCTGTTCCTCCAATTCGTGACATAAGCGTCACGGTTGACCCCAGCAGTATTGCAACCAGCGACAGAATGCCGAACTGCGACCGTGCCAGATGCCCCAGGTGATTTATCACCACATCAGGATCAATCAGCGCCAGGTGGCGATTTGCATTCAGTAACTGAAGATCAACCAAGCCGAACGTCACCACCGAAAACAGGATGGCCCACACCACGAACTGCGCCTTTTGGGCCGCCCCGGACAGCACGATGAACATCACCGCCAAGCTGCCCAACAAACCTATCAATATCCAGTCATTGTGTTCTAACGATCGAAACAACACCCACGTCCCTAATCCCACAAAGACGGCAAGCAAGTTGGTGATAACAGCCCATGGTGCCACTCCTGCATCAATCCGCCCCCAGCCCAGTCCGCCTTCAGGACCATTATGGTCGACAGGGTCGACACCAGCGCGACGCCAATGCGGTATACGGTTGACAACCAACACCACAAAGGCCAGCACGAGGATTACCCAACCTACGGTTTGATTGAACAACACCTGAGTCACCGAAACGAACGCACCACCGGTTGGCGCCGGGAGATTGACCAGAACATGGCCGATTAGTGCGTTTAATGTCAGCACGATGGTTCCGGAGAGGACGCCGTCGTGAAAACCGCTACCAGCAAACCGCCCCGGAAAATCCTGAGGGCGGGTTCCCGGAAACTCGCCGTCACCGCAGAAACGCCACAACAAGAGTGCCAATCCAATCGTAATGACGGCGACAAACGCCTCGATATTCGCAAACGCCACACTTCGCTGCTGCCAAGCGGCTAGGTCGATCCCATCTGCCAGCACGAAGCTATCGATGATGGCGGCGGTCCCGTAAGACAGGAGGGAAACGAGCGAAAGTGCAAACAGAAAACGCGCTGCGGTTCCGAGACGGAACAGATCTGTTTTCCAATTGGAATGCCGATCGGTGCTGCTCTGAAATCCGCGGAAAACCAGTCGATTCAGCCCGGCCCAGGCGGAACCGTAAAATGCCAACCCAATCAAGAACCAGTTGAAGCCGTGCACCAAGTCCCCGAAGTGTGCCACTTCAGCGTCCAGCCATAGCCCCAACAACCCACAGAACATCCACCCACACTGCCAGAAGGGGAGGCCCCATAACAGGAAACGCGGCCCGCGAGTCCGCAAGGCATAAATCCAGCAAGTTCCCATCATCAGCCACAAGGGACCTGCGAACGCCAGTCGAGGGTAGTTTTGAAAGAGCGTAACGCCGCCCGCCATCACATCGAATCGCCCTCCCAAACCCTGAACGTAGATACCGACAACGTGAATGAAATGCAACAAAGTCAGGAGCACGACTGGCAGGGCGGCTGTCAGTAGAGAAAACAGCCGCAACATCAGATCGGAAGAGCACACG
>JAYGDO010000655.1:0-2610 GCA_046582885.1 Pirellulales bacterium
CGTGTGCTCTTCCGATCTCGCAGATCCTCGGACAGGGCACCGATCAATCCAATCGCTCCAAGCCCCCCACCTGCCTTTTGAAGCATGTGCCGCCGCGATATCTGTGGGTATTGTCCAAAATGTTGCATGGAGATCTCAATCTATGAACAGAAATTCATTTCCGCCCAAGAGCACTTGCGCATACTGCCGCCAAAATTCGCGACGGGCCGAGTCATCGGAAAGATCGTACTCCAAGAATTTTTTGGCCAAGCCGACTTCCTCTGCTGTCGGGCTGCGAGTGTAGAGCAACTCGTAAGCGAGTCGAATCTTTGCTTCAAGGTCCGGGCCCGTCGCCTGATGCAATCGATGGACCAGTGCTTCCGCCTGTCGCCGCACGAAGTCGCCGTTGAGGACGAACAACTGCTGGAGGGGAGTGATCGTTCTTTCTCTCGCCGGGCTGTGCGATATTGGATTGGGAAAATCATACAAACGCAGCATGACGTCAAGTTCGCGACGGTGAATTCTCCCATAAATCGTCCGGCGATGGTTATCGGCGCTGGACAATTCTAGCGGCGCGCCGCCAATTTGTAGATTGAGTCTGCCCGTAACAGCCAGCATGGCATCCCGCCACGACTCAACGTCTAGCTGCCGGCGATTCATCCGCCACAACCAGCGGTTGTCGGGATCGGTCGCGATCTTCTGTGAATCGTGTTGACTCGCCTGCCGGTAGGTCGCCGATCGAACGATCTGGCGGTGCAGCCATTTGATCGACCAGCCCTGTTCGATAAAGCGCGCGGCCAGATCGTCGAGCAGTTTCGGATGCGTCGGCTTTGAACCCTGCCGGCCGAAGTTGCTGGGTGTCGCCACCAGTCCGCGCCCGAAATGCTGCATCCAAACGCGATTGACAAAAACCCGTGCCGCTAGCGGTCCGGCTTCGTCGAAGATGCAGTTTGCCAGTTCAAGCCGACCACTGCCTTGCTCAAAGGGTGCCGGCGTTCCCTCGGACAACACTTGCAAGAACCGTCTCGGGACGAGCGGTCCCAAGTTGGCCGGATTGCCCCGAATCTGGACCTTTAAGTTGCGGGCCCTGCCGGGTCGATAATCGAGCCTCGTCTCATTCGCACCCTTGGCCTCCACGTAAAGGCTGGCCTCTTCGACCGCAGGCGCCAGGGGGCTGTCGAAATGCGGCGTATTCTTTTTGATGGATTCAATTTCTCTCGTCAGTTTCTCGATTTTTACCTTGGGATCGCTTTTCGCGATCGCCGGCTTGGCACTCTCCTGGGGCTCAGTCTTCGGGCCCACGGGTTGGCCTGAGGCTGCGTGGAGTTGCCGTGCCTCGATCGCACTCACCGCACGGTTGAAAAATGACAACTGGGCCAGACGCCCCTTTATCAGGGCAAACCGCTCATTGCGGCCGCCGAGAAAGAATTCCGTGGAGTCCGGGGCGGTGGCTTTAATCTCCCCGTCGAATTCCGGTTGTGGTCCGCCGTTGAGCCAGAGGGTTGCACGGTTGCCCCCCCGCGCGAGAACGACGTGGTTCCAGCTACCCGGCGTGATAACCGTGTTGCCGCCCAAGTTCTCCTTTGCCCTGTCTCCGTTGTAGAGAAAGAGCGTGCCGCTTGTCTTTGTGGCGGTGCCGCCGATGCCGAGATGATCGCCGGGAGCACCGGTGCCATCGTTGGGTCCGCGTGAGAATAGGTAACCGGTCACTGGCCGAGCCTTGTTTTGCGTGTCGTTACGGAACCAGAACGCCACCGTGTAGTCGGCTCCCAAGTCGGTCAGCTTCGCGTGCAGCCGTCCTTCCGTGAACGTTGCATAGTTGTCCGGAGTAACGACCACTCCTTTTTCCACGGCGAGCCTCTCGGGCTTTTTGTTTAAGGGCTCATGCCAGGAAGGCTTGAGCTTAGCAATGGCAGCAGCGTAGTCATTGGCAAAGACCGGCGTCTTGACGCCGGTTTCGACTTGGTTGGCGGCAGGCTTTTTCTTTTTCAACTCCGCCAGATTTTTTTCCAGTGCTGCAACTTTCTCGCGGGCTTTTGCGGCTGCGCGGGATTCGTCCTCAGAGATAATCTTTCGGTCCGCGAGTCGCGTACTGGCAAATACGCCGGCCAGAGCGTAGTAGTCGCTGGTGCTGACGGGATCGAACTTGTGATCGTGACAACGGGCGCAGGCGACCGTGAGCCCTAGGAAAGTCCGCCCAACCATGTCGATGCGTTCTTCCCATTCTTCGGCAACGATCGCTTTGATGACATTTTGATCCAGCTTCAATTCTTTCCAGTAAGTCGGGCTGAGACCAAGCAGCCCCAAAGCCGGTATGTCATCCGGACCCGTTTCCGGCATCAGGTCGGTCGCCAGTTGCCGTTTGGCGAACTGATCGTAGGGCAGGTCTTCATTCAAGCTGCGGACAATCCAGTCCCGGTATAGATAGGCCCGTGCGGTGCTTTTGAGCCAGGTTGCCGTAGTATCGGTGTAACGGGCCAGATCGAGCCAGACGCGTCCCCACCGCTCGCCGTACTGTGGTGACGCCAACAAGCGGTCGACGAGCCGGTCGTATGCGTTGGAGGACTCATCCGCCAAAAACGCCTCCACTTCGTCTGGCGTCGGTGGCAGCCCGACGAGATCAAACGTCAC
>JAYGDO010000657.1:0-19110 GCA_046582885.1 Pirellulales bacterium
TAAGCAGCGGACTTTCCAAGACTGAAATTCGACCGGCAGACAGCTTTAGAGGCACACCCACCACGATTGCCGGCAGCGTGCCGACCGCCAGCAGTCCGACAACTCGCCGGTCGGTTGTCCAAAGAACCGTGACCTCACGGCGATAATACACCAACAAGGCAGCTAGCGTTCCAGCATGCAAAAAAATATTAAATTCGACCGCGTCCGAGAGTTTCCCGGCCCCCGTCGCTTCAAACAGAGCCTCGGCGATGACGAGATGGCCCGACGAGCTGACCGGAATAAACTCCGTGACTCCCTGCACGATTCCTAGAATAATGGTCTGCAGCCAGTCCATGGCGGGGTTTCGTGATGTCTGCGGGAGTACCGACGGCGATGTCGCCCCGGGTGTTGGAAAGTTCAAAAGAGTATAGTGTTTTGTCGCTCAGTGCGGACCACCAACCATTCTCGCAGTTCGTCTCTCAACGACTACGAGCAGACCGGACGACCCGACAACGCATCACCGAGCCACCAACCGGATTCGTTAACACTTGGAGCGGCACGGGTAATTTGCAATAATCCCCTCCTCAATGGCTGAAGGGGCCAGTTCGGTCAACGGAGTAGGCGCGGATGTTTCGAAATCTCGATGTTGAGTCGCTTGGCATTGTGGGGCGGCAAAGTGAACTGATTGAGTTGGCTTTGTCATTCGGTTTCAAAGGACTCAATCTCGACCTGCAGGATTTCTCGCGGCAAGTCGAGGAACACGGCTTGGACCGCGCGCGGCGGTTGATCGATAGCGCGAAGCTGCAGCTGGGAAGCTTCCAATTACCACTCGACTGCGACGCGGACGAGGACGAATTCAAAACAGGGCTGGTACGGCTACCGGAACAGGTCAAGCTGGCGGCAGAGATTGGCTGCACGAGATGCCGTGCCGCTTTGACACCCGCCAACGATGTACTGCCCTATCACGAATGTTTTGAACTGTACCGCCGGCGGTTCCGCCAGATTGGCGAAGTACTGGGAGAACACGGCATTCGTTTGGGAGTCGGCTTTCAGGCACCGGCGCACTGCCGGAAAAACCGCACGTTTCAATTCGTGCACACATTCGACGCGTTTCTGCTGCTCGTCAAATCGGTGGCGTCACCCCATGTCGGCATCTGTCTCGACGTCTGGCACTGGCACGTATCGGGCGGTACGTTTGAGCAACTCGAAGTGCTGACGTTCGACGACGTGGTCAGCTTGGATTTGTCCGACGCTTCGACGATGGCGGGGGACGACAACGTTGATGATTCAATGCGCCAGTTGCCGAGCGCCGGTCCGGAATCGGGCGGCATCATCGACGCGCCGCGGATTCTGACAACTCTGGCGAAAATCGGCTACGACGGCCCGGTGTCTCCGACGGCAGATCCCAAAAGTTTGGGCGGCCTTCGACGTGACGAAATCGTCAAGAAAGCCGGCGAGGCGATGAACGCCGCCTGGACGGCCGCCAAACTCTCGAAACGCGGTAAGCTGGCGGCGAGCAACTAGCGCAACGTCGTGCGTCGCAAAATTTTCGCCGCGGGGCAGGCCAATGCACTTTCGTTCTCGCGTACCGGACGGTTGTAGCACGACGAAGACTACGAGCCGGCGTCATCATTCCACGGCGATAATTTCCTGGCCCTTGGCCATTCGCCCTTGGCCCGCGGCCATTCGCCATCGTCAGTCGCCTCTCGCCGCCAATATGTACGCCCTGTACCAACGGAAGCTGTAGCGGCCGCAAAGGAACGCGCCGAGGAATGTGAATAGCAGCATAACGGCGCACCAGATCGGTGCGGATTCTCGGACCGGTTGCAATTCGAACGGCAGTGCGCTTTGGATCGGCATCAAGAAGGTCATCGCCAGTCCAAATCCATAAACCGCCGCAGTGACGGCGAACACCAACATCAACACCCAGACGGTACTCCAATCCGGCATGGTGAACATCCAGAAGACGTACAGCAGTTGCAGCACCGAAATGAAAAGGATAGCGTGCGCCCAGATGTAAAAATGGTGCTTGTCAATAAACGCGGGTATCGCGCCTAGAATCGCGATCACGGCGAGGAACAACGCCAGCCAACGGACCGTCGTCACCTTGCCGACGTCCGGCCTATAGCCGCTCGCAGCTTCGCGAAAACCAAACCACTTAAAAATGCCGCTCTGCACGGGCGGCGCGGCGACGGACCACGCCTCGCTAATACTGGGTGGCGAGGTGTCGGCAACGGTCGTCGGCACGGTAGATTGCGAGAGGGTATTTGCCGCGGCCCCTTGTTGACGCCGCTTGTTTTCGCGTTTACCGGTCCGCTTGGGTCCGCCTTTGGCTGTTTTTAATTTTGTTTGTTTCGCAGCGGGCCGGTCCGCTGGTGGCTCGGCAGTCCGCCGTTTGTCCGCCGGCTTCGGCAGCGACGGCGGCCCTTTAGCGGCGGCATCGGGTAACGGCGGCGGCTTGGCTGCCGGCCGCGATGCTGCTTCTGGGGCGGGCCTCTTCTTGGCCGGCTTTGGCCCGGATGCGGCGGTCTGCTTGCGGCGTGGCGTTTTGGCCGCTATGGGATTCGCGGGCATCGACGGCGGCGGCTTCTTTTTCGACCTTCGAGAATTCGATGGCGACTTCGATTTCGACCGGCGCTCGGCCAAATCGTCCCCCTCTATTCTCTTCGACTGTTTTCGCAACTCGGTTGCATCGGCGCTCGCGCCCTCCTCAGGGACGGTTACGATCTGCTTGCAGGCCGGACAGCGCAATTTTTTGCCGACCTTGTCGTCACGCGCTTGCAGTAGATGGCCGTTGGGGCAGTGAAACTTGATAGACATGTGTCTGCAAAAACCCAAATTCTAATGCCCGCCTCAGAATCATTGGGCACTGGGATTTGTTCACGGGTCGGTATCTTCTGGGATCTTGTGTCCTAATTTGTCCCGCTTGGTGGCGATATAACGGGCATTGTGTTCGTTGATCGGCGGCATGATCGGCACTTGGTCGACCACTTCCAGATCGAAGCCGCCGTAAATAAAGGCGTCGGTCTTTTTTGGATTGTTGGTCAGCAACCGTATTTTGCGAAGGCCGATGTCTTTCAGCAATTGGATACCGACGCCGTAGTCGCGCGTATCGGCTTTGTAACCCAGCGCCAGATTTGCTTCGACAGTATCGAGCCCTTCGTCCTGAAGCTGATAGGCTTTGATCTTTTCGACCAGGCCGATCCCGCGACCTTCTTGAGGCAAATAGACCAAAACGCCGACACCTTCGGCGCCGATCATCTGCAATGCCATTCTCAATTGGTCACCGCAATCGCAGCGCAGCGAGTTGAGCAGATCACCGGTGAAACACGACGAATGTAGCCGCACCAGCGGCGCAGCCACCTTAGACGGATCGCCCATGATGAACACCAGCGGCTCTTGCGATTCATACTTGACACCGTAAGCAATGATCTTTCCCGTACCGTAGCGGGTCGGCAGTTCCGCTTCGGCGTTGCGATAGACAAGTTTCTCGCGGCGGCGGCGATAGCGGATCAACTCTTCGATTGAGGTGATCGCCAAGTTGTGCCGACGGGCCAAATCAAAAAGTTCCTCACGGGTCGCGCGATTCCCCCGCTCGTTGAGTACTTCGCACAGAACGCCGGCCGGCGCGAGTCCGGCCATCCGGGCGAGATCGACCGTGGCCTCGGTATGTCCCGCTCGACGCAACACGCCGCCTTCTTTGGCGATCAGCGGAAACAGATGCCCGGGCCTCACAAAATCGGTCCCTTTGCCGGCCGGATCGATCAGTGCCGCGACCGTAAGGCACTTTTCCTCCGCCGTGATACCGGTGCGGACCGACCGATGATCGACCGGGACGGTAAAAGCCGTCCCCAAAGGCGCCGTGTTGGCATCGACCATCGGCGCCAAATCAAGGCGGCTGGCCAATTCCGGAAGAATCGGCATACAAAGTTGGCCGCGGCCCGAGAGAATAAAATTGATGATCTCCGGCGTCACTTTTTCGGCCGCGCAAATGAAATCGCCTTCGTTTTCGCGGTCTTCGGCATCGACCACGATCACAACTTCCCCGCGGCCGACCGCTTCGATGGTTTGTTCGATGGTGGAAAACTGATTAGACAAGACAAACCCCTATTGGGAGTTAATGACCAGATCCAAAAGCCAAAGCCGCAACGACCCGTTGTTTTCGTCGTTTGGCTGTTGGTTATCGAAGTTCGGTCAATCGGCAAGGACCGCATTCCGCAATCTGCAATCCGCAATGTATTATACTTTCCTGCGAACCCCAGTGTAACGTATGCCCATGTTGTCACGCGAAGAGTTAATTGAGCAGGCGTATTTCTTCCGTATCTTATCTGAACGGACCCGCCAGCAGATGCCCAGCCAGGAAGTGATCTCGTCGATCAAGGAAGAAGTGCTGTCCACGACCAACTTGCCGATGGCGCTCGATTTTATCTCTAGCGAATTACGGCTAAATGGCGCCTTTGCGCCGGCAATGCGGCGACTGGACCACTATTTCACCCCATTTCAGACCTTTATCGTCTCCGAAGCGGAAAATGATCGCGGCCGGTTTGAGTTGAATACCGGGTTGGAAATATTGCGCCGCGAAGCCGAGTTCCGCGCGGTCCAACCGACGCCGCAGGCCATGTTTCTTTACCAGTTCGAATCGATCTCGCGCAACCGCCTGAATTATGATCACGGCCTGCAGGCAGTTGCCGACGATCCGATATTCGACGAGGCGTGGCATGATTGGATCCTGACCGTACGGCGACAGATTGGTCTGGTCGATATTGCGGACCTGATTTACGTCCGGAGTGAATTCTACGTGTTGCAAAAGGCTCGCCAGCAGCAGCCTGTCAACCGCGACGAACTGCCGCCGGTGCTGTTCGGTGAAAAGGAGGGTCGTATTGCCCTGGTCAACCGCCGCAAAGATCCGCTGCTGCTCTTCTCCGCGCTCAGCCGACAGCTTGGCTACCCGGAGATTCCTCGCCCCAAGCCGGAGGACAACAGCGGTGAGACTCTCATGCAATTAGTCCGCCGCGTTGAGCGGATGGAACAGCGGATCAAGCTGCTGGAAGAGGAGCAAAGGGGCGGCATCGACATCCAAAAGTTCTACCAGGCACCTGAAGGTGGATTAAATCCGTCCAAGGAGCCGTAGCCCGGAAAAAGCGCGCAAGGTTCCGTCACCCCACTGCACCGGAATTCCGCCGCCACTCGAACCACACCGCTGGGCCGGCCGCAGCAAAAATCTCGTCGATTATTATGCCAATTCCTGTTCAACCAGCGATTGCCGCGTGGTACACTGGCCCGAAGGTACCGATCCTCAAGATAGCACGATGACTGAATGGTCCGGAATTGGCGCAAAGGACTTGCGACGAAGGACGATTTTCGAGTCGATTGGCTGCACTCTTCCACCAAGAGACTGGAATTAGCTCCGCATCCGATGGGTTTTTCTTAGAGATTCTTCCTCCATGGACATTCAGCTGAACCTCAACACGGAGACGGTCGAAGAAGCCAAGTCGGAAATGACGCTGATCGTCCAAACCGGCACCCCCGTGCACGACGTCTTCCATCAAATGCGCGAAAACGACAAGGGCAGTGTTCTCGTTTGCGAAGACGAAAAGCTGCTCGGAATTTTCACGGAGCGCGATGCGGTCAAATTGATGGCGGACGACGCGAACCTGGACGTCGCTATTGACGACGTCATGGTCAAGAACCCTGTTACCATTCATCGCAACGCTTCGATCGCTGAAGCCGTCCAAATGATGTCCAAAGGTGGATATCGCCGACTGCCAATTATCGACGACGACGACCGCTTGTTCGGTTGGGTGAAAGTATCGGGCATCCTCGGCTTTTTTGTGGATCATTTTCCTGAGACCGTTTTTAACCTGCCCCCCAAACCAAATGTGGTAATGTCTGAGCGTGAAGGCGCCTAAACGAATCCCGCCTACGACTTTGCCGATTGTTTCTCAATACGGTCGGCCCAATAATTGGACAGAGGAAACAGAGTAGAGATGGCTGCGAGTACAACTTCTGCGGACGAATCCGATACGACTGAATCGGCAAAGCCGGTCAAGCAACTCGACCGCGCCACGGTTCGCTTTTGCGGCGACTCCGGCGACGGTATGCAACTGGCCGGCACGCAACTGACCAGCACGTCGGCGCTGGTTGGCAACGACGTCGCCACTTTTCCCGACTTTCCCGCCGAAATTCGCGCGCCACGCGGCACCAAAGCCGGCGTCAGCGGCTTCCAAGTTCACTTTGCCTCGACCGACATCTTCACACCGGGTGATGAAGTCGACGCACTGGTCGCGATGAATCCGGCCGCGTTGGTCACCAATCTGGGCGATCTCGTCCCCGGCGGCGTGTTGATCGTCGACAAGAATTCCTTTGACAAAAAGGATCTGGAAAAGGCCGGCTATGAAGCAAATCCGTTAGAAGACGACAGCCTGGACGGCTACCAACTGTTCGCGGCCGAAATTACAAAACTCACGCGGTTGGCCGTCGAAGGATTGGACTTGAGCCTAAAGCACGCCGATCGTTGCAGAAACTTTTTCTCGATGGGATTGGTCTTCTGGTTATACGATCGGCCGCTGGAACCAACGCTGCGGTACATCGATGAAAAATTCGACAGCTATCCCGATGTGGCCGAAGCCAACCGGCGCTGTTTGAAGGCCGGTTTCAATTACGGCGAGACTACCGAGGCGCTGCCCAGCCGGTACATGGTACCCAAAGCGGAACTCGAGCCCGGACTTTATCGTACCGTCATGGGCAATACTGCGCTGGCCTACGGTTTGGTCACGGCCGCCGTACAGAGCGGATGCGAATTGTTCTACGGCAGCTACCCGATCACACCCGCCAGTTCGATCCTGGAAGAACTGAACCGGCACAAGAATTTTGGCGTACGCTGCTTCCAGGCCGAAGATGAGATTGCCGCGGTCACGTCCTCGATCGGTGCGGCGTTTGGCGGCGCGATGGCAGTGACCGGGACAAGTGGCCCGGGGATCGCGCTGAAGAGCGAAGCGATCGGCCTGGCCGTAATGACCGAATTGCCCCTGGTGATCGTCAATGTCCAGCGCGGCGGGCCGAGTACCGGTTTGCCGACGAAGACCGAACAGGCGGATCTGTTCCAAGCCATGTACGGCCGCAACGGCGAGTGCCCGCTGCCGATCGTGGCGGCTCGCAGCCCGTCGGATTGTTTCGAAGTTGCGCAGGAGGCCTGGCGGATCGCCACCAAGTTTATGGTGCCCGTCGTCCTGCTGACCGATGGTTACATCGCCAACGGTTCGGAGCCGTGGAGAATTCCCGAAGTCGGCGATTTGCCGAAGATCGCGGTGTCACATCCAGACGACACGTCGAACGGCGACCAATTCGAGCCCTATGCCCGCGATGAAAACCTCGCGCGGCCCTGGGCGCTGCCCGGCACGCCGGGGTTGATGCACCGCATCGGCGGCCTGGAAAAACAAGACGGCACGGGAAATGTCAGCTACGACCCGGCAAATCATCATCACATGGTGGAAACCCGGCAGAAGAAAGTTGACAGCATCGCGGGCGACATCCCCCTGCAGGAAGTAACCGGCGACGACGACGCCAAAGTGCTGGTCGTCAGTTGGGGGGGCACGTTCGGGGCGTGCACGACGGCGGTCCAACAAATCCTCGCCGACGGCGGCAGTGTGGCGCATGCCCACTTGCGATACTTGAATCCACTGCCGCGCAACTTGGGTGACTTGCTGGAGCGACACGAGAAAGTGTTTGTGCCTGAATTAAACCTGGGCCAACTCAATTTCATTTTGCGGGCCAACTTCCTGAAGGAGACGGTCAGCTTTAACAAGGTAGAGGGACGGCCGTTCGCGGTCAGCGAATTGGTCGACAAAATTAACAATTTGCTTTAACCTTGCCTGCCCGCTATGACGGCGCGGAGGCAACAAAAACTCGACTTCAAAAAAGGCAGAGATGAGCACAGATACTGCGTTACCTGTTTTGAAACCGGCCGACTTCGCCAGCGACCAGGAAGTTCGTTGGTGCCCCGGTTGTGGCGACTATTCGATCCTTGCGCAGATGAAAAAAGTCTTGCCGGCGATCGGCATCCCGCGCGAGAAAACCGTATTCGTGTCCGGCATCGGCTGCTCCAGCCGTTTTCCGTATTACATGAATACATACGGCATCCACAGCATCCACGGCCGCGCGCCGGCAATCGCAACGGGACTCAAGACCGCGCGGCCCGATTTGTTCGTTTGGGTTATCACCGGCGACGGCGATGCGCTCAGCATCGGCGGCAATCATTTGATCCACGCCATCCGCCGCAACCTGGATGTCAACATCGTACTGTTCAATAACCAGATCTACGGGCTGACCAAAGGCCAATATTCACCGACGTCACCGCTGGGCAAGAGAACAAAAACGTCGCCCATGGGCGCAATCGACAACCCCCTCAACGCGCTGTCGATCGCGATCGGCTGTGAAGCGACGTTCGTGGCCCGCTCGATCGACGTCAACATCAAGCATCTCGGCATGGTCCTGCAGCGGGCGGCCGAACACGAAGGCACGGCGTTTATCGAGGTTTATCAAAATTGCAACATCTTCAACGACGGCGCTTGGAAATATGCGACCGAACGCGAAACCAAAACAGAAACCTTGCTGGAATTAGAGCATGGCAAGCCGCTGATTTTCGGCAAGAATCGCGAGAAGGGCATCCGGCTTAACGGCATGAACCCGGAAGTTGTTGAATTAGGCAAAGGCGTCACCGAAGACGATCTGCTCTTTCACGATGAAAAAGCGGACGAGCCGAGTTTGGCTTATCTGCTCAGTCGCATGCGACAGCCTGATTTCCCCGAACCGATCGGGGTTTTCCGCGCCGTCGATCGTCCCCGCTACGACGACGAGGTGCAAAAACAAATCGACCAAGCTAAGGAGACGCTCGGCGCGGGAGAGCTGGATCAGTTGTTCGCATCGGGTGACACTTGGCTGGTGGAGTGAGGAAATGCTTAACGGCTAACGAACCGAACCAGTAGGCCATCGAATACTACAATTGGAAATTTAGGAGCTGACATCATGCCCGTTTGTCCTGATTGCGGTTACGACAACATCGCGGGCATCGACGAGTGCGAGAAGTGCGGGCAGTCACTCACGGAACTCACCAACATCACGCCAACTTCGCCCCTGGCGAAAGGGCTCGTCAAAGATCCGATCGATTCGCTGTCACCACGTTCGCCGGTGGCTGTTTCGCCTGAGGAAAGTGTCGGCAACGTCCTGAATCTGCTCGTCAAAAATCACATCGGCTGCGTGCTGGTGGTCGAAAATGACAAACTGGTCGGCATCTTTAGCGAGCGCGACGCGCTGATCCAATTAAATACCGAAGCGACGGGATTGAAACAGCGTCCAATTAAGGAATTCATGACCGATTCGCCAAGTACGCTGGAAGGCCACGACACCATCGCCTTTGCCGTGCACAAGATGTCGCTCGGCGGATACCGTCACGTTCCCGTTTTGACCGACGGCAAGCCGACCGGTGTTATTTCGATTCGCGACGTACTCCGTTATGCGACAGAACGGCAGCAATCTGCGTAAAGTTGTCGGGGGCCTCGCGGCGCGGACTCTTCAACCCGATTGCTACCCGCGGTGACCCGGTTGCGTTGTCGGTTCGCATGTTTTGGCCGATAATGAAGCAAATTACCGACAGGGCCGTCGCATGGCGCAAGGCATCGAACAACTGAACACGACTATTCGCGTCGTCACGCCGGAAAACATCGCGTTCGAATATCGCATTGCGGGACCCTCTCGGCGATTTCTTGCTTATCTGATCGATTTGATGCTGCGCTGTTTTATTTTCTTCGCGTGTTCAATTTTGGTCGGCTGGACGTTCGGCATCCTGGGTCTGTGGGGATTCGGCGCCGCCTTATTCGTTGTGCTTTGGTTCCTGTTCGATTGGTTTTATGGCGGAATACTGGAGACATTCTGGAATGGACAAACCGTCGGAAAAAAAGCGATGGGCCTGCGCGTCCTGACCGCCGAAGGGCAACCAATCAATGGCATGCAGGCCGTCATGCGGAACATCCTCCGCGCCGTCGACGGATTGCCACCAGCAACGTTCTTGGTCGGAATCTTGGTCTCTACCATGAACTCGCGATTTCAGCGACTGGGTGACCTGGCTTGCGGCACGATGGTCGTCATCGAACAATCAAGCTGGCTGCGGGGCTTGCCGCGGATCGACGATCCACTGGTAATTCGCCTGGCGGCGGAACTGCCGGCAAAATTTGAGCCCTCCAAAAGTCTCGCTCAGGCGTTAGCAGCCTACGTTGAGCGCCGCAAATACTTTTCCCCCGGGCGGCGAGCAGATATTGCGCACCACGTTGGCAGACCGCTGTGTGAAAAATTCAACCTGCCGCCCGACACGAGCCATGACTTGCTATTGTGCGCGCTCTATCACCGCACGTTCATCTTCGATCAGAGCGAAGACACCGCGCAGCTCAGCGGGCCGTTTCTGGAAAACGAGCCGACGCCGCCCGTGAAGACCCCCGAAATTATCGATTCTTATACCTAGAGAAAAAGGCTAATGAAGGTCGGCGAACTTTTAGTAACTCGGCGCGAAAACTGGAAGCAGCTTGACGCACTTTGTCGTCAACTTGAAAAGACACGTAAGCGCAACCTGCCGGCCGCCGCCGTAACGCGGTTTGCGGCGCTCTATCGCGCAGCGTGTGCCGATTTGGCATTGGCCGAGTCGTATCAACTGCCACAGGCCACGATTCAGTATCTCCATAATTTGGTTGGCCGCGCCCACAACCAGCTTTATCCGAGCCGTCGATTCAACCTCCGCGGTTGGCGCGAAGAACTGCTGGTCCGCGTGCCGCAACGTTTGTTTTTTGACCGCAGTCTTTGGTTGGCATTTGCCTTATTTTGGGGTGTGTTTCTGATTTCAACTTTTCTCGCAGCCGAAATCAAAATTCCCGGGCTGTCGCGGACGCCGATGCCCGGCTACGCCGAAGGCCTGATTGGAACCGAATCGCTGGAAATTTACCAACAAAATTTCAGCCAGCCGCTGGAGAACCGTGACCCGAATGTCAACATTCAGATGGCCGGATTCTATCTGATGCACAATACCGGCATTGGCCTGCGGTGCTTTGCGATGGGGCTGCTGTTCGGTGTCGGCGGAATACTGGCAACGGTTTATAACGCGGCGCTGCTCGGCGCCGTGTTCGGGTTTTTTACGCGTGTGCCCGAAAGCAGCAATTTTTACAGCTTCGTGACCGCACACGGGCCTTTTGAATTGACCGCGATCGTACTGTCGGCCGCGGCCGGCATGCGGATGGGATTCGCCCTAATCGATACACGTGGATATTCGCGGATCACCGCGCTGCAACGAACGGCAAAAGAAGCGATGCCGACAATGTGCGCGGCAATGATCCTCTTCGTACTGGCCGGTTTGATCGAGGCATTCATTTCACCGAGCGGCTTGGACTACTGGGTCAAGGCGCTGATCGCCGTGGTGAGCAGCGCCCTGCTGGTCTTTTATTTTGTGATGCTGGGCATGCCTGAAAGTGAACGCAATGCAACTGGATAGAACGTACATAGCGATTCGCGAGCGCGACCTGCTCGACATACTCGATTTATCGTTGCACGTGTTCCGGGTTTTTTTCTTTCCGCTTATCGTAAGTCTGGCGGTTGGCGTACTGCCTTTTTTCTTACTGCTGCATTGGTGGCAAGGGGGTTTTGATCCTGCGCAGCTTCAGGCCGATGACCTGTATTATGAATTTGGCTGGCGGTGGTCGACGGGATATACAACCGCCTTTGGGGTTGTGCTGTCCGCTCCGTTGGCAACCTCGATAATCACCCTGATGCTGGGGCAGACCATGTTTTCCCAGCGTGCCGAACCCGTGCAGGTGGCTCGCGATTTTTTCGGATCACTGCCGCAATTGATTTTGTTTCAAGTCATCCTACGGCCGATTCTATTGCTCCCATTCGTCACGGCTTTTGTGCCGTTTGCCGTCTGGCCTTATTTGAACGAAATCATTTTGCTCGAGCGCAACCCACTATACAAATCAAAAAGCAACCAGATTACCACAATGCGGCGGAGTAGCGCGCTGCACGGTTCCAGCTTCGGCGAACTCTTCAGTAGGTGGTTGGCCAACGCGGCATTTGCCGCAACGATGGCAACGCTGATGCTGCTGGCCATGTGGGCTACCAAGTTTTGGATGACGGGTAGCCTCCAAATTTCACGACTTACTTTTTTGTTGTTTGTCGAGATCTCATGCTGGCTGACGGCGTCTTACTTCGCGGTCGTTCGTTTCCTGAATTACCTAGACCTGCGAATTCGACGTGAAGGCTGGGAAGTCGAGTTGAAAATGCGCGCCGAAGCCGCCCGTATGGCCGGCCAGTTGATATGATCATGCCGTCAAACGTAACCCGAAGCATCAGCCAGAGTCCCGAGGTTCGGCACGTTCGTTCCCCGTCAAGGCTCCGTGTTACGTTCGTTTTTTTTACCGCACTGTTAATTTTGGCGAACCCGACCGTTGCTCAAGATGTCGACGACGCGGTCGAAGCGGGTCGTAACGCTCTAGAGGACACGGGCCAATACCCTTGGTACGACTCCGCTGCAGACGATTTACGTCGCATCAATGTGCAGAACGAGCAAGTCAACAACACACGAACGACCGCGTTTGGCGGCGGCGACTGGTTTACGCCATTGGCCTGGATCAGCATTGCGCTGATGCTCGCCCTACTGGGCTATCTGCTGGTTCGCGTGTACTTGGTGCGCGAAGCGGCAAAAACGAACCTATCCAAAGCGGAAGAAGAGAACATCGGCGACCAAATCGACCGCATCGAGAACCTCCCGGTAACCTTTCGCAAACAGATATCGGACCTTCTGGCCGAAGCGCGGCGACACTACGACGGGGGCAACTACGCGGAAGCCATCATTTTTTACTACAGCCATCTGCTCGTGCAACTCGATCGGCGGCAGCTGATTCGGTTGGCCAAGGGAAAAACGAATCGGCAGTACCTGCGCGAAGTCTCGGGCCGAACCGGCTTGATCGATTTGCTCGGTGAAACGATGCTTATGTTCGAAGATGTTTTCTTCGGACGTCAAAACCTCAGTCGTGATCATTTTGATACCGTATGGCGGCGACGCGATGAATTTGAAACGTTGTTGGAACATGCCTAGCGATCAGCGCTCCGCCGGAAGCGAGCGGAGATTAGCGACCGATTCGCGCCGCGCACTGTCTTCGGCAGTGTCACTGTTCGCCATATTGCTGTTGGTCGGATGCAACGAATCGATCGACACCACCTATGGCCGGCGAACGGGTGTGCTTGGTGGCAAGAGTGTCAACGGGACGAACGTGTTCGCCAAAATGTTTCAGGACGCCGGACATCAAGTGCGGACCAAGCGGTACTTGACCGACAATCTGCGAGAAGATTGCGACGTGATCGTTTGGTTTCCCGACGATTTCAGCGAACCGACCGCGGAGCACGTCGGTTGGCTAAACGATTGGTTGTCGTGGGAGGACGGCCGCACGTTGATTTACGTAGGTCGCGACTTTGATGCCGGCCCGCTCTACTACGACAAAGTAATACCCGGCGCAGCGGGGGATCAGATTTCCCAACTAAAAAACCAGCAGTTCGTTGTGCAAAACGAACACACGAAGCGGCGCGGCACGCTGACCGGAACTCCTCAGTGCGAGTGGTTTCTGGTCGACACAACAACAAAACAGCGTGCGGTCACGACACTCGCTGGCCCCTTCGGCAAAGGCATTGACGCCAGCAAAATCGATATCACATTGCACAGTCGCCTCAAGCCGAAAAAGTATTGGCCGGAAAACGAGTACACGCAATTGCTCGATCCCGATTCGTCCGCAGTACTGCTGAAGTTCAAAAACGACATCGTCGTAAGTCGCCAACGCGACCAGTATTCGGCGGCCGACAGCCAGTTCATCCTTGTCGCCAACGGTTCATTCCTCTTGAACATGATGCTGGTCAATCACGAACATCGTAAACTCGCCCAAAAACTGATTGGCGAACTGGGCGACAACCAGCAGCGCGTCGTGTTTTTGGAAAGCGGACCCGGCGGTCCGGAAATTATGGCCGAGGAACCGTCGCAGGAATTTCCGACAAGCTTTGCCATACTGACTCAGCGGCCATTGGATGTCATTCTCTTCCACCTGGCCGTGCTTGGAATCGTCTTCTGTTTGTCTCGATGGCCTATTTTTGGACGCGAACGGCAAGCGGAAAAAACGGCCACATCCGATTTTGGCCGCCACGTCGAAGCCTTGGGCGAATTGATCGAACGTACGGGCGACCTAAAGTTTGCTCAAGACCGGCTGCGGAACTACCAACAACATCAGTTGGAAAAGGACTAATCCAAACTTCTCCTGTTCTTTCTACACAGCACTCCAACATTACGAACCTGCTATTCCACAGAATTACACGGAAATACTTGCATGTCTGTTGACAACCAAGATGGCCACACCGCGGAATTTCACTGCAGCCAGTGCGGAAAAATGTTACGTGTTTCGCGTGAGGTAATTGGTAGCCGCGTGAAGTGCCCTGAGTGTCAGGCGGTGATGGAAGTGCCATTTCAATCCCCGCCGGCGGGCCAGCAGGCCGTCGTACAAGAAGCGAACATCGTCGGCCCCTCGACAGGCCAGCAATCGCCGACGACCGAAACCGGTCGCCGCATCAAAAACCTGTTCGACCGCATCAGCGAGCAAATCCGAAAAGTTTACATCGGCCAGGACGATCTGGTCCGCGGCACACTCGTTGCGCTGTTTTCCGGCGGCCACGTGTTGATCGAAAGTGTTCCGGGCTTGGGAAAAACATTGTTGGTCCGCACACTCGGACAGGTGCTCGGCTGCGATTTTGGCCGGGTGCAATTCACGGCTGATTTGATGCCTTCGGATTTGACCGGCGCGCCGATTTTCAGCATGAAAACGCAAGATTTTGAATTTCGGCCCGGACCCGTTTTCACGCAACTCTTGCTGGCCGATGAAATCAATCGCTCGCCGGCCAAGACGCACGCAGCGCTTTTGGAGATCATGCAGGAATACCGAGTGACCGTGGATCGCATCAGCCACAAAATCGACAGGCCGTTTCTGGTGATGGCCACCCAGAATCCGATCGAATCCGAGGGTACGTACAATCTGCCCGAAGCGCAACTCGACCGTTTCATGCTAAAGATCGTGGTCGATTACCCGACCGAAAATGAAGAGGCCAACGTGCTGCGGATGCATCGGGACGAGGTCGATATCGATCAGCATTTGGAACAGAATGTCGCCACGATCACCAATCCGGCCGAAATTCTCGAAGTCACCGCGTTGTGCAGTCAGATACGGGTCGATGATCGGCTTGTCAATTACATCAATTCTCTCGTCCGTCTCACTCGCGAGTGGCCGCAGTTTCACATGGGCGCGTCGCCGCGGGCGGGAATCTCGCTGGTACAAGGGGCACGGACGTTGGCGGCTTTTTACGGTCGCGAGTACGCCGTGCCTGACGACGTTGTGGAGATCGCCCTACCCGCTTTGCGGCATCGTGTCATGCTCGCGGCCGAAGCGGAAGTCGAGGGCCACCAGGTGGACGAACTGCTAACCGACTTGATTCGATCCGTCGAGGTACCCCGACTTTGACTTTAATTTTTCTACTGGTACTGACCGCGCTGCCGATTGTCGCGCTGGCATTTTATCTGCGGGCCTATCCACATCGGCCGTTGGTCCATTTGCTGATCATTCCGGCAGCCATGGCGGTCGTGCTGGCGGTTGCCGGTCCGCAACTGGCACCAACAGTGAACATTCCGCTGCTTGGCCGCGATTGGCATGTGCCTTGGCCACTGCTGATGGTCGATCTGGCAGTCCTGGCCGTTACGATCGGCGATTTGATGACGCTGCCTCGCGCCGGAGACTTCAGCGCCGAACGGACGACCGGCCGCCTGGCGTCGATTACCAAAACACACCAGGTAGCACTCACGGTTTCCAATTTATCCAGCCGCCCGCGAATGGTCTGGATACGCGACGATGCGGACCAGAGTTTGTGTCCGGAGCCAAAAGATTTCATTATCGCACTACGCGCGAAAAGCCGTTCGATACTGCACTACGAAATGCGGCCAAAAGAGCGCGGCGCGTATCGGTTGCAGTTCATCTACATCCGCGTGCGCAGTTTGATGGGCTTCTGGCAGCGGATTTTGACGTACGAAGTACGCAGCGATATCAATATCTATCCGGATATGCGGCAACTCTCCGATTACGCAGTACTCGCCCGCACCAACCGGCTCAGCCAGATAGGTGTCCGCCGCGTGCGCCGCATCGGACAAGACCACGATTTTGAACGGCTGCGCGATTACACAATGGACGACAATTACAAACACATCGACTGGCGAGCAACCGCACGGCGCAACAAGTTGACCGTCAAGGATTTTCAAAGCAGCCAAAGCCAGCGCATCATCTTTTTGGTCGATTGCGGCCGCATGATGACCAATGAATCGGCCGGAATCAGTTTATTGGATCACGCTCTGAACGCCATGTTGATGCTCAGTTATGTGGCGATCAAACAGGGCGATTCCGTCGGCTTGCTATGTTTTGCAGACAGCGTGTCGCGGTACGTGCCGCCCAAAGGCGGCCACAGCCAGATGAACCATTTGCTGCATGCCGCATTCGACCGCGAGCCGGAACTGGTCGAGTCGCGTTATGACCAAGCATTTTTGTATCTCTCCTCGCACTGCCGCAAACGCGCACTGGTCGTCCTGATCACCAACGTCATCGACGAAGTTAATGCGCATCAGATTGAGCAGTATCTTGCGACACTCGTCGGCCGGCATTTGCCGCTTGGCGTCTTAATACGCGATCATCGACTTTTCGACGCCGTGGCGAGTGAGAAGACGGGTTCCGGCATTTTTCGCGCGGCGGCGGCGGCCGATATCCTGACGTGGCGACAACAGGTCTTAAAGGACCTAGAGGCCAAGGGCGTGCTGTCGCTGGACGTCTTCCCCGAAGACATGACCGCACCGCTGATCAATCGCTATCTGAACATCAAAGCGAGACACCTGCTCTAGCCTGCCGCGGGTGAACCGCTTAGCACGATTTCGTTTGAAGTTTCTCGATTTTTTCAAGTACCGGCTTGCCTTCCGACAGATTGCGGACAAGTTCTTTGGCTTCCGCCAAGATGCTGCACCCCGTTTTCCGCTTTTTCAGCGCGATGTAGAGCACCGCGATCTCGTACATCCGGTTCGCCCTTAGATTCACATCTTCGACCGTCCTGGCGATTTTCAGGGCTTCGTCCACGGTCGCCAACCCAGCCGCACTATCCTTTAAGGTCTCCACTTGGGTACGACCGACGATCGCCAGCAGTTCGCTTTTGTCTCCGGCCGCCGGTTGCGCGTTTGCAAATTCCATGGCCTCGGTCAAAACCCGATTAGCCTCATCCTTGTTTCCCATTTCGACGAATGCCTTGACCACATTGCTCATGATCTTAACCCGCTCCTCCAACGAAGTAACCTCCTCCATGAGAGCCTCGGCGGCCTTCAAATCTTTGACCGCTTCGTCCTGCTCGTCGATTTTGACTTTGACCCGGGCCAGGCGGACATAGATCGCACATTTATCACCTAAATTTAAGTTTTCGATGACTTCCTGGACTTCCTCGTAAGCGTCTTCGCACTCGTCTTCTTTTGGATACTGCGCCCAAGCGTCGGCCAACTTTGCGTAAGCGTCCGCGCGGTCGAAGGCGGCCTGTTTCTTGTGAATCCCGCTGGCCGCCTTACCGGCCTCACCAAACATCCGCCGAGCGGTTGCTTTATCTTTCGCCTTGAGGTACGCGTGTCCGGCGTCAACGTATGCGCTCGCCTTGAGAAACGGATCGGAGTCGCCAATGGCCCTGGCCCTGCTCTCCAGATCTGCGGGAGACAAGCCTCCATTTCTTCTGTTGTTCTTGCCGCCACTGCCGCCGCACCCCGCAATTACCAGCAGGCCCACGACAACTGCTAACCAAACGAACCTTTTCTGTTCCATCGCTCGATAACCTCCTCACCTGATGTGCCGACTTGATGCGTTGCGGAGCCGACCGACTATCGAATATACGTCAATCCTCGGGGCAGCCAAAGTGGCCGAGTTAAAACTCGAATTGACTTTGACCCAGGCGTGACTCGGTTTCCGCCATCAACGCATCTTCGGCCGCCTCGTCCGCCGCTTCATACGTGACAGAAAACCGTAGAAACGGCCCGGCGTCATCCCAGGGCACCGTACAAATCGAATGTTCCTTTATCAAATATTGGCTGGCGTCCTCGCCCGTCTCAAACGTCGGCCCGCCGGCTGCACGCTTGGGACTGGGAGTATACAAAAAATACGTGCCGCCCGGCATCTCGCATGCGAATCCACAACGCCGGAGCAATTCCACCAGCTTCGTCAAACGGCGCTGATATTTCGCTTTGATACGTGTGGGAATGGCGTCGTTATCCAGCGCGGCGGCGGCGGCCTTTTGCACGGCGATGAACTGGCCCGAGTCGGTGTTGTCCTTAATGTCGGCAAATGCGCTCACGATTCGCTCGTGCCCACAGACCCAGCCCATTCGCCAGCCGATCATGTCGAAGCCCTTCGACAGTGAATGCACTTCGACACCGACTTCCTTCGCGCCCGGTACAGACAGAAAGCTGAGCGACGGCGAATCGTAACTGAGCATAATGTGCGCCGCGTCCTGGACGACCACCACCTGGTTCTCGTTGCAGAATTCTACCACCCGCTCGTAAAAATCGCGCGTCGCCGTTTTTCCCGTCGGACTGTTGGGGTAATTCAACACCAGCAGTTTCGCCGAGCGGCAAATGTCGGCGGGAATCGCGCCCAGATCGGGGAAAAAATCATCTTCCGGCAGCAAGGGCAGGTGATAAACGGAACCGCCAAAGTACCGCGTGTACGTACCAGCCACCGGATAACCGGGCACGGTCATCAGCGTAACGTCGCCCGGATTGATAAACGCAGCGGGCAAAATGGCCAGTGCCGGCTTGGAGCCGATCGAATGGTTTATTTCCTTTTCGGCGTCGAGCGACACGCCCAGCTTCCGCGCCATGAACCGCGCGGCGGCCTCTTTAAACTCGGCGATACCATTGTCCGCGTAGCCGCGATTCTCCGGCTTATTGACCTCTTCGGCCAGCGAGCGACGCACCGATTCGTCGGCCATGTCATCATTTTCGCC
>JAYGDO010000020.1:0-22894 GCA_046582885.1 Pirellulales bacterium
CCACCAAGCTGGTTTCACCGAAATTCTTGCTCGAAAGCAATTCGTGCTCGGTCGCCTGGGCCAGATCGCCCAGCGTTAGAATGCCCATCCGCTGCAGACAATTCCGACTGCGGACAGAAAGTTCGAAATCGGTTACCGGAATGCCGAGCACCTGGCCGAGGCGGTCGGTTTGTTTCCGCTCGTCATCGTCATAGTACATGTTGCCGGAGGCTTGGGTGTCCTTCAAAAATAACCCGGCGCGGGTGTGATCCGGGTAGACATCCAGAATCCGCTGATAGCAGCCCGCGGCGCGTTCATGCTTTTCCAAATCCTCGTACATCAGCCCCAGATTTAATAGCGATCCGACGTGAGAAGGAAACCTGGATGCCGAGGTTTCATACAGCCGGAGGGCATCTGCGTCGTTGCCGGCGCGATCATTTTCGAGCGCCAAACCGAACAGCGCGCCGGGATGCGCCGCATCCACCTCCACCGCACGGCTATACAGAGCGCGGACTTCGGACGGATTGCCGCCCAGCGCCGAGACCGTCGCACCGCGCTGATAAAGATATTCGGCCGTTTGTTCGACGGCACCGAAAAGATTGTCCAGCGTCTGCAGCGCCGTTTCCGATTCTCCCGCACAACGTTGCGATTCGGCAACCGCCAGCATGCACAGGTCGCCGTTATATCCGGCCGCCGCCGCCGCCTGGTAACTGGCGTGCGCATCGGCATACTGGTTCTGCGCAAAATAGCTCTTGCCCAGATAGAACTGAACCAGCGCCCCGCCGTCGCCCTGTTTGAGCGTGTTGACCGCGGATTGATACCGGCCCATCAAGTAGTAACACACGCCGAGTCGTACCGAACTGGCGGGCGTTTGCTGATCCTGCGTCTCTAATTCGCCGACCGCATCACGCAACGCGCGATATTGTGAGAAATCCTCCGAGATGACCGTCGAGATCTTCTCGACATCTTGCGGCCCGAAGGAAGTACTGGACAGGACCAGCTGGGCAATGTCGAATTCGATGTCCTGCATGTTCATTCTTTCTGAAACCTCGGTCTGGGTATGGTTCGGAGTAATATCCATTACAAAGCCAGCGGTGGGACTCGAACCCACAACATCCGCATTACGAATGCGGTGCTCTGCCAATTGAAGCTACGCTGGCGGGTCGGAGATCTCGGGCAGTGCGTATGCGACGGCCGCGGATAAACACGCAATTCTAACGAGGTTAAGTATCCTTGGCAATTCGGAAGGCGGCCGCTCAAGCAATTTTTTTTCGCCTCAATAACAGGCTATTCGTAATGACCGTCACGCTGCTGACCGCCATGGCCGCTGCCGCCGCGACCGGAGGCAGCACTCCGCCTACAGCCAGTGGGATTAGCAACACATTGTAGGCAAATGCCCAAATCAGATTTTGCCGGATCGTCCGCAAAGTGGCCCGGGACAGCATGATCGCCTGGTGCAACGCCCGCAAATCGCTGCCGACCAACACCACGTCGGCCGATTCGATGGCAATTTCCGCCCCGGCACCGATCGCCACCCCCAAATCGGCCGCCGCCAACGCCGGCGCGTCGTTAATACCGTCGCCCACCATCGCCACGACCTCGCCCCGCCGCCTTAAATCCTCAACGATCTTCTGTTTTCCGGCAGGCAGCACTTCGGCAAATACCTTATGAATACCCAACTCGCGACCGACGGCTGCGGCCGTGACTCGATGATCGCCGGTGACAAGCAGAACGTGAACCCCTAGTGACTTCAGCTGCCCAATCGCCTTGCGGCTCGAATCCGGAATCACATCCGATAGCGCAATCACGCCCAAGAACTGGTGGCCCAAAGCCACGAACAGCGGAATTTGGCCCGCGATTCGGATCGCATCAATGCGGCTCTTCAGGTCCTCCACATCGATCTCGTGCTTGCTCATCAACGATTCATTCCCCACTAAAATCAGGCCCGGGCGGCACTGCGCTTCGATGCCCGCGCCGGGTATGACCCGCAACTCCGCCGCCGCAGGTACCTTCAAACGCCGTGACTGCGCTTCATCGACAACACACTTGGCGACCGGATGGCCGCTCAACTGCTCGGCCGCGGCGGCGGTCGCTAGTAATTCCTCTTCGGCCATCGGCCGCAATGCCGAAGATTTCGTCACCGGGATGAGTTCTCTGACCACCGGGTTGCCTTTTGTGACGGTTCCGGTCTTGTCCAGCACGACCACGGTGAGTTCCCCCGCGACCTCCAGGCTGTGCGCTTCCTTGATTAGAATCCCGCGGGTGGCGGCCATTGCACTACCAACCATAACGGCGGTCGGCGTAGCCAAACCCAGAGCGCAAGGGCAGGCAACCACTAACACCGCCACCGCAGCCGACGCGGCAAAGGCGGGATCGCCATACAGCGTCCAACTCAACATCGTGACGATCGCCACGCCGAGTACGGCGGGCACGAAATAACTCACGACGTGGTCGGCGAGCCGCTGAACTTCGGCTTTCGACTGCTGCGTTTTCTGCACCAGCGCGGCGACACCCGCCAGCGTGGTCTCGGCCAGCACCGATTTGACTTCGATGGCGAGCGAGCCTTGTCCGTTGATTGTGCCCGCAAAAAAATCGGCCTCCGGTTGCTTATCGACAGGCATCGATTCACCCGTTAGCCAAGACTGATCGACGGCGGCGTAACCCGATAGCACCGTGCCGTCCAGCGGAATACGTTCGCCCGGTCGCACAAGAATTGTCTCGCCGACATCGACTTCGCGCGTGGGAATCTGTTCGTACTTGCCGTGCCGGATGCTCGTCGTGACTGTGGGCGCCATCTGAATCAGTCGCCGCACCGCAGCCGACGCGCGGCCCTTTGCGCTGGATTCGAGTGTCTTGCCCAGCGTGATAAAGCTGAGGATCATTCCGGCATCTAAAAACGACATGCTGCGCGACATTTCGCCGTGTTCGTCGCGCAGAAAATTGGCAAATGACCAAACGCCCGCAATGTAAGCCGTGGTTGTGCCCACAGCGACCAACGTGTCCATATTGGCGGACAGATGTCTCAGGCGGCGAGCCGCGCCGGCCAAGTAAGGCCAGCCCACGTAGATCCACATGAGGGTCGCCGTCGCAAACATGATCCAAGCCGCCGTCCGCTGCGGCAACGGCAGCCCGAAATGGACGACCAGCAATCCCGCCAACAGAACGAGCGCGGCGATCAAGCGGCGGCACCACCGCCAAAATTCGGCCGCGTCCTGCGAGACAAACCCGCCTGACCACATCGCGGCGGCGGACGCCGGTTCGGCGGAATACCCGCTCTTGCGAACGGCGGCAATCAAAGCTTCGGTATCCGCCTGTGTTTCGTCGAAGAGTACCGTGGCTTGATTGGTCGCCAGATTTACCCCCGCCGACGCAACGCCCGAGACGTCGCCGAGTGCCCGCTCGATCTGCGCTACGCAGCTTGCACAATGCATCCCCTGGATATTCAGTGTCACCTCAGCCATCACTCCAATTTACCCTCGCTGGAATCGGCCGGCTATTGGTGGCACAATGTCTCCCCATGAATGCCGAAATCATCGCTATTGGCGACGAATTGACTAGCGGCCAGCGGCTCGACACCAACAGCCAGTGGCTGAGCCAGCAGTTACAGGAACTGGGCGTCATCGTGCGATATCACACGACGGTAGCGGACGACATGCCGTCCATGATCGACGTTTTTCGTACTGCCACGGGCCGCTGCGATTTCGCCGTCGTCACCGGAGGACTCGGCCCGACGGCCGATGACTTGACACGACAAGCCATCGCCACGGCGGCCAATGTCGAGCTAGAAACGGACGACGCGGTTCAGCGAGACATTGAATCGCTATTTCAACGGCGGGGCCGCGACATGCCCGATCGTAATCGGTTGCAGGCGATGTTCCCGGTCGGTAGCCGCCCAATTCCCAACCGGCACGGGACCGCGCCGGGAATCGATTTACAGATCCAGCAAGCGGACGGCTCGCCCTGCCGGTTTTTTGCACTCCCGGGCGTGCCCGCCGAGATGCGTGAAATGTGGCTGCAGACGGTCGCGCCGGCGATTCGTGAAATCGGCGGCGGGCGGCGAATCGTCGTACACCGTCGGATCAAATGTTTCGGCGCAGGCGAAAGCGCCATCGAATCGCTGCTGCCCGATCTTATCCGCCGCGGACGCGAACCTGCCGTGGGGATTACCGTACACGCGGGCACGATCACCTTGCGGGTGACAGCAACCGGCGGGACGACCGAAGAATGTGATGCGATGATGGGCCCAACGATCGAGACCATTCATGAATGTCTCGGCTCGAAGGCATTTGGAGAAGAGGACGACGAACTCCAACACGCAGTCGCGCGGCTGTTGCGGCAGCAACAAAAAACGTTGGCGACCGCCGAGTGGGGGACGTCCGGTCGCCTGGGACATTGGCTGACCGACTTGCCCGAGGCTCGTGAATTTTATCGCGGCGGGACCGTCGCGGCGGCCGACACAGCGGAGGACTGCCCGGAAACCAGCGAACTACTGGTGCACAATGCGGCGGACGGCAGTCGCGAACAATATGGCGCGGACTACGGCCTGGCGATCGGCCCCATTCCAACCGGCAGCGACGGCGCGGACGGCAAATTTTTCTTCGCGCTGGCCGATCGCGACGGCGTGACGGTTCGATCCGGCACTACCGGCGTGCATCCCGCAATTCTCAAAGAACTGGCGGCCAAACAGGCGCTCGACCTGCTCCGCATTACGTTACTGCGCGAGTCGAAGCACAAAACCCGTTCCAGCACCGACACCGGTACAACAGGCACCTAGAAAAGGGGCGAAATGCTCCGGCAGGGATGAACCGCATGGCGACCGGCGGGAAACCCCCGACCGGGCAATCAGCAATCGACGCGAACTTCCCTCTACCCCAGAGGCGGCGGGAAACTCACACTTCGCCTTCCAGTGCCTCACCGAATCTCACATCCGCCACCACGGCCCGTGCCACGCGCGCTAAATACTGATCGCGCGGAATTTCGATCGCGGCAAAACGTTCCATGTGTTCGGTCATCTGCTGAATGTCCAGCAGTTGATAACCCCGCCTGCGGAGGTGTTCGACCAAGAACACCACCGCAACTTTCGACGCGTCCCGCTGGAGAAAGAATTTTGACTCGGCCGCAAATAAGGCCCCCAACCCAACGCCGTAGGTCCCGCCCACCAGCACATCGTCCTGCCACACTTCGACGCTATGCGCGTACTTTAACTCGTGCATGCGACCGTAAGCGCGGATCATCTCCGGCAGCAGCCACGTCTGGTCCGTACGGTCTTGTGCGGTAGCGCAGCCTCGCAGGACAGCCGGGAAATCTTGATTGCAGGTCACCTGAAACCGGCCGCTGCGGCAGGTGCGTAACAATCGTCGCGAAACGTAAAATTCATCGAGTTCAATGATGGCGCGGGGATCGGGCGACCACCAAGCCAACATATCGCCCTGCTCGTCGGATATCGGCCAGGGAAAAATCCCGTGCTGATAAGCGTCCAGCAGCCAATCCGGTTCCAGTAATCCGCCGAACGCAACCAGGCCGTCGGAATCCGCCAATTCGGCCGGCGGAAAATACTTGGATGGCGAAAGATTGTCCATGTTCGCGCAAATCGGTAAAAGGTGCCATCGGGTCGCACCGCGGATTGGTGGTATAATACCCCGACCAAGGAGATCAACAACTCGTACTTAGTTCGCGGTGAAGGATGACGACGAATTCAACCGATCCTGTGAACGCCGAAGGCACCACTTCCGCCCGACCCGACGTACCGCCGGTTTCTTCAAGCAGCGGACCGCATGCCAATCCTGCCGCAGCGCGGCGATCGACCCTATTCCCAGTCCTGCTGGTCATTTTAATCATTTTGGTGGCCGTGCAACTTGTGCCCTGGTTCATGGAACGCGTGGCGTATTCCATCACCCGGGGCCGCACCCAGGCCGAACGAGAAGCCGCACGGGAACGGGTTGGCAGCCATTTCACTGAAATCTCGCGGAGGGTCGCGACGCTCGTCGATCCCAGCGTCGTGCACATCAACACCCGTTCGTCGGTCCCCATACGCGGACCGCTGGGCAACATCCGAACCGAAACTGACGGGCAGGGCTCCGGCGTGATCGTAGGCAAAGCGGGCTACATACTTACGAACCTTCATGTAGTCGCTAACGCCAATCAAATTAACGTCCGCCTGGCCCACGATCTCACCTACCGTGCCGATGTGGTCGGCGCTGATGAATTCACCGATTTGGCCGTGCTAAAAATCGACCATGATGGCCTGATACCCCTTGAGTGGGGTGACAGCAATGCACTGCAATCGGGCGATCCCGTCTGGGCCTTCGGCAGTCCGTTCGGTTTAGCGAACAGCGTTTCGTTCGGAATTATCGCTGCCAAAAGCCGTCAGGGGATTGGCCGCTCGCGATTTCAGGACTATCTGCAGAGCGATGCGGCCGTCAATCCCGGCAACAGCGGCGGGGCTCTTGTCAACGAACGGGGGGAACTTGTCGGCATTAATACGGCGATCATCGGCGAATCGTACCAAGGGATCAGTTTTGCGATTCCCAGCAACATGGCCCGTAACGTTTACCAGGAGATTCGAACTTCCGGCCAGGTTGCCCGAGGCTGGTTCGGCGTACAGCTGGACAAAGTGACCTCCGAAATCGCCGAGCAGTTGAAGTTGTCAGACTCCAGGGGGGCTTTCGTCGTCGCGGTCGTACGGGATTCGCCGGCGGAGCGTGGCGATGTGCAACGTGGGGACGTCGTTGTCAAATGGAACGATCAGGAGGTCACCGACCCACGCCAATTCGCGAAACTCGTCGCCGGCACCGAACCGGACACGGAGGTCCAGGCCGTCGTCATACGACTCGGCCAGCCGGTGCCCCTCTCGATCCGTGTCGGTCGATTGCCCACGATGCTGGATCGCTAAGGATAGCACCTCGGCAAAAACACGACCTACCAGCGGCGGGGCCCGAACGGATCAGGAGCCGGAACCGGTACCTTCGGTTGCCGTGCGTGCACGCGTGGCGTGTCTTGCCGAATCCCGCTGGCATGAGATAATGCGGCCGGCCATGCGGGCACTGCCTGCTTTGCGGCCACGGACTGACGGCAACCAGAAGTCTTTTTGGCACGGATCGACGAGCGAGCTCACGACGGAAATTGTTCTTGTTGACCGGCGCACGGTCGGCAACCTATAATTCGCCCCGCTGCCAAGGAGGGCAGTGCTCGGGACCCAGAAATCACCGAGCGGTCAAGGAGGGGTCAGGAAGACCCGCGACTGTGGCGATCCGCCGGCGCGGCTTTCTTGGCTGAGACGTCACAGGAGTTCTTTGTGTCTCTTACGTCTTCACTCGACACCAAGGAACAGGTTCGCGCGGCGGTCGACATTGTCGAATTGGTCGGCGGCCAGATTCCCCTTCGCCGGCAGGGCCGTGGCTACGTCGGCAGTTGCCCATGGCACGATGATCGCCGTCCAAGCCTGCAGGTGAATCCAGAACGACAGACATGGAAATGCTGGGTCTGCGATATCGGCGGCGACATCTTTAGCTTTGTCATGCAGCGGGAAGGCGTTGAGTTTCGCGAAGCTCTCTCGATGTTGGCCGAGCGGGCCGGAATTGAACTCCAGCACAGTCGGGTTGACGCGACTGGCGGACCGCCGCCGGCAGCGACAAAGCAGCGGCTTTATCAGGCTGCCGCGTGGGTCGAACACGAGTACCACCAATGCCTGCTGGAGAGCGACACCGCCGAACCAGCACGGCGATACTTAGACGATCGCCAAATCCATCCGGACAGCATCCGGCGGTTTAAAATCGGCTTTGCGCCCAACCAGTGGGACTGGTTGCTGCGGCGGGTGAGTCAGTCGGAGTTCACCCCGCAAGACTTGGAGCGTATCGGCGCGGTTGGCACTTCGGCCAAAACCGGACGACGTTATGACCGTTTTCGGGGCCGACTTTTGTTTTCGATCCGCGATGTCCAAGGCCGCCCGATCGCGCTGGGTGGCCGCATCCTGCCGAACATCGCCCAAGACGAAGTGGCCAAATATGTAAACACTGCAGATACGCCACTGTTCGTCAAGAGCGGCCAACTGTACGGTCTCGACTTGGCCCGCGACGTCATTACAAAATCGCAGCCGCGACATGCTGTGGTCATGGAAGGCTATACCGATGTCGTCATGGCACACCAATTTGGTTTGGACAACACGCTGGCCGTACTGGGCACAGCACTCGGCGAACGGCACGTGCAGCTGCTGTCGCGATTCGCAGACCGGATCACGCTGGTACTCGACGGCGACGAAGCGGGCCAGCGGCGAGCCAACGAAATCCTGAACCTGTTTATCGCCAGCCAACTCGATTTGCGGGTATTGACACTGCCCGACGGTCTCGACCCGTGTGATTTTTTACTGCAGCACGGCGGCGAGGGATTTCGTGCGGCCCTGGAAGCCGCGCCGGACGCCTTGCAGCACAAAATCCAGGCTGCCACACGCGGAATCGACCCCGGAACCGGCTCCCACGAGGCCAATCGCGCGTTGGAAGATATCCTCGTCACGCTAGCCCAAGCGCCGCGACTGCGGACCGGCGCCGCACTGGAAACAAAATTGCGAGAAGATCAGTTTCTGTCGCGGCTTTGTCGCGAATTTCGCGCGCCGGAAGCAACCGTCCGCGCGCGGCTGACCGACATGCGGCGGGAGCCGCGATTCCATTCGCGACGACCGGAGAATCGTAAAGTTCGACATGACAAACCAAAAAAAATCGCCGACCGTTGGGAAGGCGAATTAATAGAGATCATCCTTCAGGAACCGGAATCGATTGCGAAGATGGCCGAATCGATACGACCCGACCAGCTGGCTGACCCCGTAGCGCGGGCGCTTTACGCCGAGTGCTGCAGACTGGCCAACGAGGGCATCCAACCCGCTTTGGATCGGCTACTATTGCAATTCGACGATCCGGCCCTGAAGAACTTGCTGGTCGAACTGGACCAGCGTGGAAGGGATCGCGGCGGTAGCGATCTTGTTGAGCAATTGGAGGACGTTTTGGCTAGCTTGCTCCGGCGGAATGAAGACGCGGAGCACACGGCGACGACCGCTGCGCTCAAAGAGAAACGTTTCGATGAGGGCGAAGAAGTTGTTGTGCTTCAGCAGCTTTTAGAACAGAAACGGGCTCGACAGCAGGCCGCCGAGTGACCCGGCAGTTTCGTGTCCATGGATGGACAACGATGCCAGGTCGAATTTGACTCTTGTCGCGCAGGACGCGCGAAAGGAGGTCGTGGTGACAAGTCAGGATCAGAAGCTCAAGAGAATTATTGCCAACGGTAAAGCCAAAGGCTCTCTCACCTATGATGACGTCATTCACTATCTGCCCGATGACGCAGAAAGCCCAGAACGCCTCGATCGCTTGATCGAAACTCTAGAAGACCATCGAATCGAGCTGTACCGCAAGTCGGAAAGCCAGCTTCTCGATGAAGATGACGCAGCCGACGAGGGCGACGAGAGTCAGCCTTCGCTGGAGTTGACCCCGGCGGAACTTCCTAAAGCGAGCGCCGATCCAATCCGCATGTATCTGACCCAAATGGCCAAGATCCCGCTGCTGACAAGGGACGGGGAAGTGGCGCTGGCCAAGAAGATCGAAATCAGTCGCCGCCGCTTTCGCCGCGAATTGTTGGCCTGTCACTACGCGCTAACAAACACGGTTTCCATCCTAGAAAACGTTTTTGACGGCAATTTGCCCTTCGACCGAACTATCAAGGTTTCGCTGACCGAACAACTGACAAAAGAACAGGTGTTGGCGCGTATGCCGTTTAACTTGCCGCTACTTCGGAGGCTCATCGACAGTACCAACGAGGATTTCCTGCGGCTGGTGAGCCGCCGTACCCAGCGGAATGAACGACGAACGATCCGACAGCGGTTCCTCCGCCGACGCCGCAAGGCGTTAACGCTGGCCGAGGAACTCAGCTTGCGGACACGCCGCATCCAGCCGTTGATTAAGCAGCTTGAAGATTGCTCGAAACGGATGAGCGAATTACGCGAGCAGATTCGCCAGGCACGGCAAAATCCATCCGCAGCGGGCGACCTACGCCAATTGCGACTGGAACTGTGGCAGCTGATGACGCGGACGCACGAAACCCCTAAAAGCCTCGCTATTCGTGTAGAAAAGGCCCGCCGTTATTATTCGGACTACGAGCTCATTAAACGGGAATTATCCAGCAGTAACCTACGGCTGGTCGTTTCGATTGCAAAGAAATATCGCAACCGAGGCTTAAGCTTTTTGGATTTAATTCAAGAAGGAAATACAGGCCTGATGCGGGCGGTAGACAAGTACGAATATCGCCGGGGCTACAAATTCTCCACGTACGCCACTTGGTGGATCCGTCAGGCGATTACTCGTGCGATCGCCGACCAAAGCCGTACGATTCGTATCCCGGTCCACATGATTGATGTACTCAGCCGGCTGCGAAACGCTTCGAAGAAACTCGTGCAGGAAATGGGCCGAGAGCCGACCACCGAAGAAACAGCACTGGCCGCCGGCATCAGCATGGAAGAAACTCGCCGAGTTTTGGATATCGGCCGGCAGCCGGTGAGCCTTGACCGACCGGTTGGTGAAAGCGAAGATGGTAGCTTCGGTGAATTGGTCGCCGACAAGTCATCAGACAGCCCGGTACGCAGGGCCAACCACGGTTTGTTGCGGGAAAGAATTGATGAGTTACTCAAGACGCTTACGTTTCGCGAGCGAGAAATTATCCGGCTGCGTTACGGGCTCCAGGACGGCTACACCTACACCCTGGAGGAAGTCGGCCGGATTTTTAAAGTTACCCGCGAGCGGGTGCGGCAGATCGAAGCCAAAGCGGTTCGGAAACTACAAAATCCGGTCCGCAGCAAAAACCTCGAAGCGTTTTTGCCAGCCGCAGCTTAAAGGCTGTGCAGAAAAGAACGCAACCAGCCGCCGGTTCACTGACCGGCGGCTTTTTTTATGTCCGCATGCTAACGACCGATCCAACAGTCATCACCCACGCGCGGGCGGTTTTTAAGAGCAAACACTGAGACACCTAATGAATTCAACCGCCGACATTCTCCGCCAACTGCATCGCATCCACCGACAGCTCGCGGACTTGAACGGACGCGCCGACCGCGGTCCGAAAGCGATCACCGTGCGGGAGGCTAACGTGTTTCGCCTACAAAGCGCGCTGGAAGAGGCGCGGGAAAATACGCTCCAAGCCCGCAAGGCCACCGATAGCAAACAGCTTCAGCTACAGAGTGGGGAAGATAAGGTTGGCGAATTTAAGACGAAGCTGAATACGGCAAACTCGAACCGCGAATATCAAGCGCTACTCGAGCAGATCGAAGCGGACAAGATGACCAATAGCGTGCTGGAAGACGAAATTCTGGAAGGACTCGACCGAATTGAGGAGTTACAAGTGGGGGCGGGCCAAGCCGCAAAACAACTCGAAGAAGGCGAGCACAGGCTCGCGGAAACCAAAAAAAACGTGGCGGATGAGTCCGACACGATCAGAGCAGACATCCAGCGACTTGAAGCGGAACTGAACGATGCGGAAAAATGCCTCGCCAACGACTTTCACAGCGAGTACTCGCGGGTGGTCAAAGTCAGGGGCGATGCAGCAATGGCACATGTCGAAGACGATTGCTGTAGCGGATGTTACCAGCGAGTAACGCCCAATATGGTCAACAAGCTAATGATGGATCAGATTGTCTGTTGCACCTCGTGCGGCTGCATTCTCTATTTTCCGGAAAGCTAGCTGCGAACCCGTCGAGCGAGCGGCCTGCCCCGATCGACTGCCTACGATTTATACGGCAGTCCAAAATACTCGTGAATAAAAGCTTTGCGATCGGTCTCGCAGTTAACGTATTGCACAAGGGAGTAAAGTTTCTGCTGGTCGCGGCGGAGCTTTTCATCGAGTCGTTGCTGGCTGCGAAGCGCCGCGGGCAGTTCGGCAATCAGCTGCACGTCGAACGGTGCGTGCTGGCCTTCGATGACACCATAACGATCAAGCATCGCCAGCGAGGTTTCCAGTCGCCGGTCGTGTCGTTGTTTGTGGTGCAGTCGCTCGCGCAGCCATTCGAGCCCAAACGCCTTCACCTGCTCCATGTCGTGTTGAAGAAAGTCGTAAATCCGTTCATAAAATTCGACGTCGGGATTGCTCCATTGCAAAAACTCCATCTGCGTCGCCAAGTCGGCTTCGTCGTATAACAACTCGCACTGCGACGCCAGGCCGTCCCGTCCGGCCCGCCCGATTTCCTGATAGTACGATTCCATGGATCCGGGCACATCTGCGTGCACAACAAAGCGAATGTCCTCCTTGTCGATGCCCATTCCAAACGCGTTTGTCGCCAGTACTAAATGACCCGGCTCGCGCATAAAGCATTCCTGCAATCGCCGCCGCTGCTTTCGTTCTAGTTCGCCGTGGTAGATCAAATGCGGAATTCGCAATTCGTCTAGTAATTCGCTAAATCTCATTAGCGTTTTAATCAGCGTAAAATAGACGATGCCGCACCCCGGCCACCCGCTACGGACGCGTTGTATCCGGTCGATTTTCTCGTCTTCACTCCACACTCGAACGACGTCCAGGCACAGGTTAGGACGATCAATTCCTTCATGGAATAGCGCCACGTCGTCGGATGACAGACCCAACTGCACGATGATGTCGCGCTGTACCTCCGGCGTCGCGGTGGCGGTCAGCGCGATCGTCGTGGGGTGACTCAATAACTCGCGAATCTCACCCAAGCGGGTGTAATCGGGCCGGAAATCGTGTCCCCATTCACTGATGCAGTGCGCTTCGTCCACGGCCAACAACCGGACCCGTCGCCGCCTGATAACTTCGATGAATTCTGGTTTTCGAAATCGCTCCGGCGTCACATACAAAAGCGAAAACTTACCTCGCTGGACCGCACCATAGCGCTGCTCTCGTTCATGGCGAGTCAGCGATGAATTGATAAAAATTGCCGCAATGCCCTTTGCCCGCAGGGAATCGACCTGGTCTTTCATCAGCGCGATCAACGGCGAGAGTACGATCGTCAGCCCGCCATCACTGGCAGGATGGGACCGGGTGTCGCGGCCATGTCCTGCCAGCACGATCGCTGGAATCTGGTAGCACAGGGATTTGCCCATCCCGGTTGGCATGATAACGAGCGCATGCTGCCGGTCGAGCACGCGCTGAATTACGGCGAGTTGCTGACCACGAAATTCGACGTGGCCAAAGACCTCGTTGAGCACGCGCTGAGGCTGCATTTCCTGATTCCTGATGGTGACCCCGCCGCATGAGCGAGGGACCAGTATACGCGGCGCATCCGCTCCGCACAGTCCACCTCTTGCCGGCTCCAATCGCACGGGTTAGGGTGCTGGTAGATACGAATGCGTGTCTGGGTCCCCGTGGCACAATTGGATAGCGCGCGTGCCTCCGGAGCACGAGGTTGCAGGTTCGAATCCTGCCGGGGATATTTGATGGCCGCCCGCCGCTGGCGGAAGACGGACCGCCTACCCGCCGAGCGGAATCGTCCGCTCGCTGATTTCAGCCAACCGCTTTCTCGCCAGTTCTTGCATTGCCCGAACCCTGTCGGGGAATCGAGAACTCAGATCCGTTAGCTCGTCGGCTTCGTCAGCCAGGTTAAACAATGCCGGTCCTTTCCCTTCTCCCGGCAATTGTGCGTTTTTACGGTCAAGGAACAGCTTCCAGCCGCCGACGCGGATCGCCTGAAACCCGTCGGCACCGTGCCAGTACAACAGCTCGTTGCGCGGGTGGGCCTCGCCCTTTCGGCCGATCAGCGTCGTCCAGACATCCACTCCATCGATGCCCGGTCCGCTTGGAGAAATCGTTTTCAAATCAATGCCGCACGCACGGCAGAGCGTCGGCAACAGATCAATCGCAGCGATCAGGGCATCGCTCTGTCGTCCGGTCGGAATCACGCCCGGCCAGCGGACGATACATGGAACACGAGTGCCACCCTCCAGTGCAGACCACTTCTTGCCCCTGAAGGGTTTTGCCTGGGACTCCTTTGTCAGCGGCTCCGGACCGTTATCCGACAAGAAGACGACGATCGTATTTTGGACGAGCTTTTCCGTCTCCAGAGCTGCCAGGATCTCGCCAATACGGTGGTCCATTTCTTCGACCACATCGCCATACACACCAAATTCCGATTTCCCCTTCCAGTCGGGATGCGCCTGCACCGGAAAATGAGGGGCCGAGTACGGGACGTAGAGCAGGAAAGGCTTGGACCGGCTGTCCTTGATAAAACGAATTGCCTCACGCGTGAATTTTTCGGTCAGCAGAGGATTGGCAAAGGGCTTTTCTAACAACGCATCGCCTCGCCAGAGCTCTTTCGTCTGGTTGTTGCTTTTGTTGATGTAGTAGGACAGATCGAACCCCTGCCTGTGAGGCCGGAATTGTGAGCGGTCGCCGAGATGCCATTTGCCGACGAGGCCTGTCTGGTAGCCGTTGTCTTTAAAGATCTCGGCCATGGTCACCGCTTTGGGGCTGAGGCCCTGGCGAGTGCTAATCATGTAGCCGACCACGCCCTTGGTCCAGCCGAGGCGACTGGGGTACGCCCCGCAAAGCAGGGCCATTCGCGATGGCGTGCAAACGGTGGCGCCCGAATAGAAACTGGTCAACCTGATCCCGTCTTTGGCAAGTCCGTCGAGAACGGGTGTTTTTATCCGTGGGTGCCCGTAGCATCCGAGGTCATAAAAACCGAGATCATCCGCCATGATCAAAACGACATTCGGTTGCTTGGCCGCCTCCGCGGAAGCACTGGCCGCGAATCCAACGAGACCAGCCAGGCACGCCATCACAGCTTTGAGGGTCATTAACAGCTCCTTGGAGATTCTCGTTTCTAATCTCGTTGCAATATTCTTAACTCGGCCAACATGCTTTCCGGGAGCGGCGGCTCCATCCCTTCAATCTAAATTTGACGGCCTTTCGCATTCCGGTGCCAATCTTGCGGGATAACCGATCAACTTGGAAAGACCGGATTCGAGTCTACAAATTCGTACACTTCAAAACCGGTATCCGTTGGCTTCTTCGTAAATTCGTCGCTGCTGCATCTGACGCTGAGCCCTTTCCAGATATCGCTGCATGAATTGCTCGAGGGCCGCTGCGTCATTCCGCCGATCGAAGGCCGGCAAGGTACTGTCTTTCGTCTCTGCAAGCCAGGTTCGTAGCTGCGAGCGAAGTTCGGTGAGGTGTTGCTGATAATCAGCGTTGCCCACGCGATTCGTCAAGCAGTCCGGGTCGGTCTTGCGGTCGTAAAACTCCTCGACCGTCCGCTGTTCCAGGTGCCGCACGCGGGTCGCAATCGTGTCGTCCTTGCCGGCCGCCTGTTTCATCGCTCCGTACGACCGGCCGCTAAGCGGCTCTGCCCGGTATGTCCTGCTGCCGTTCGACCATGGGTTAAATATATAGGCCGCCTGCTTCGTCAACACGCACCGCATCGGGTACGGTTGTCGGCCGTGAATGTGATTAAACTGCGTAAAGACGTAGTCACGACCGGCTTGAGTTTGCCCTTGCAAAATCGGCAGGAACGACCGTCCGTCAAACGGAGTCTTTCGCAGTTGCGGCGGCGCTGCGCCGCCGTAGGAGGTCGTCCATCGGTTGGCGGGCACTTTGACAGCCTCGAGGATCGTCGGCAGTAAATCAATACCCGATACCATGTGCTCGCGATCAACCGCGCCCGGCTTGACGCGCCCCGGCCAGCGTACGATCAGCGGCGTGCGGGTGCTTTGCGGATAACAATTGGTCTTGGCAAACGGAAACGGCATGCCGTGATCGGACAGAAAGACGACGATCGTGTTGTTGTCGAACCCAGACTTGTGCAGTTCGTCCAAAATCGCGCCGACCGTATCGTCGAATCGGCGGACGGACGAGAAGTAATCCGCCACCTCGCGCCTCACGTCCGGGATGTCCGGCAGAAAGCCCGGCACCGTCACCTCGGTTGGCTGGTAAATCCGCGAGGGTTTCGCCCGTTCGTAGTGTGCTTTTCCCGGCCGCCCTTGTGCTGCACCACCTCCGGCAAACGGGCGGTGCGGGTCGTGAGAACTGGCCATCAAAAAAAAAGGCTGGCCGGACGTTTTGGCCATTTCCAAAAATGAACTCGTGAATCGTCGATAAATTTCCGGGTCACGGCCCCACCTATTTTCGTCGCCGGCCCCTTGCCATCGGTAGCTCACTGACCAGCGAAAGAGTTCCTGTTGCCCGAGCGGCTTGCCGATCGTGCCCGTCAGATAGCCGGCCTGATTCAAGATCGCCGGCAGCGTCGGCGTACCCGGATGGATCCTTTGAAAGCCTTCGACGCCCGAATGCTGCGGATACAGGCCCGTCAGCATCACCGATCGCGACGGCGTGCAGACCGCGACGTTCACATGAGCATGCCAGAATCGCAGTCCTTCGTCGGCCAATCGGTCGATACTCGGCGTGATCGCTTCGACCGTCCCACCGAAGCAACCCGGGCTATTCCAGTGCATATCGTCGGCCACAATCAGCAGGACATTTGGACGCTTGACCGGCGCCGGTTGCTGAGCATGCGCGCCGCTAAACGCCACGCCCACAAAAACTACCGTCACGTAACTTATCCGAAATAGCAAAAGCGACACCTGAACCTCCGTAAATTCTACTTGATTGGTGATCGTTTCTTCGACAGCCGCGACCGCGGTTCATTCGGTAGCTCGGCCTGCTGTGCGTCGCTGGTGAAAATAGTCGCTGGTGAAATTAAGATCATCGGAATCCATCGGCAAAACCTTGGGCCTAGGGGCAATCCGGTAGCAGCCGCCAAACGCCGGCAGCACGAACGGGACGGGCCTCCTCCGCTTTTCCATCATTGGTCACTGAGCCTGCCGTTTCACACTCCAACCGCCCTTACCTTCGATCGTGACCGTCATCCCGCCGATCCTGGCCGTTGCATTGCCGGCATCATCCAAGCTGGTTTTGATTCGCGCCGCCACCCTTTCGGGAGCACCGCCCTCCTCAAACGGAACGAGCACGCTCAGCCACACCTGCGGCTGGCCAGCTTTGAGTGTCGTTTTGGCGAACGAGTTGTGAACGCCGCCACCAATATCCGCAGACGCGCGGTGCGACACCTGGCCAAACGTCAGCCCCGCGCCGGGATGCAGATAGAGCAGGATTCGTTTTTTCTTGGATTGCCACCAAGCGTGATCCCGCGCCGGGGCGTCGAACCAATTGCGATTTGACTTTTTGATCTCTCCTTCCGAATTCAGGCACCAACAAGGACCGGCTTGGTAGCCATCCACATCCTGACACGGCCCGTAATGGTCGCGAACAACAAGGTAACCCTCCCCGGTTAGCACTGTCTGACGAGTCCACTTGCTGCGGGCACCGTAATAATTGCGAAAGACGAACTGCCCAAACGAATCCTGGCCTTGGTTCTCGGCACGGAGGGCCTCCCGAACAAGGATGGAACCATGACTGGTTGTCGAACTGAAATACCGCGCGTAAAGCCGGCTATTGAGCTTGATGCCGCCGCCCGACCCTTTGAAGTCGTACGAAACTCGCGTGTACTCGTTTTGCCCGTCGAATTTCTCATCCAGGTTTTCCAGCGACAGCGCAATGTGGCTCCCAACCGGAGGATTAACGCGAAGACACCGCCCGCCGCGGCGACCACCGCCGACGATGGCGAGTACCTGTTTTCGCTCTTGATCTTTTAATTCGCGGGGCGGTTTTTCCTTCTGTTGCAGCACGACTTTCAAGTTATCGGGGATGGAGTTAAACGCCGCCAGCATCTTTTCACCTTCGGGACCGCTCATTCGTACATTTTGAATTAGCGCAGGGGCGTCAAATGTCCCGATGCTCAACGACGTTAGATGAAAGCCGTCGTTTAGATACCAATACCCGTCCATGTTGCCGTGAGCGAAGCCCATGACCGGATCATCCGTGCGACGAAAGAGGCGGATGTCCTCGTCGAAAAACCAGTTTTCGGAGTCCGGCCCGTCACGGCAATTGAGGATACGTTTAACGGGCACCGACGCCATCTTCCAAGTGTCGGCCGCAGCGACCGACCGCCCCCCCACGGGGAAGACCGTGTCGGGCGGCAGGACGGCCAGCATGTCGTAGGCCGTATCCGCCACGCCCCCGCGGCCGCTGGTATATTTACCGGAGGTGTGCAAAAACTTCGCGCCGTCGACGCAGTATTCGTACAGCCGTCCGTCGGCATCGTCGCAGTAGTGCATGTAATTATTATTGCGATCATAAATATAATACGACACGAACGGCTTGCCACTTTCCCGCCTGGGACAGAGATACAGCCGCTCAGGGACTTTATATTTCAGCGGGCTGTAGTAACCGATCTTCGATCCGCCGGCGGGCACTTTGGGCTCGATACCGCGATCGACAAACCAAAAATACCGGTCGTTGTATGCCTTCATGTATGCGGGCGGAGCTTTCACGCCCCGGGGAGGCCGGCCGCCAAGTACCACCTGCTCGGACGCCCACAGAAACTCGGGATCTTTAAAGTGTTTCGCGAACCGATACCACACATGGCCGTCATTGACGCGCTCGGCACCGGCATAGTATTCGCTGTTCCAGGGATCGTTATACGCGCGGGTGCGGTCGTGAATGACGTTGGCCGACGAATTAGGATTACCGCGCACACCGCCGCCATGAACGTAATCGAGATAACGGCGGGCGAGCGTGTAAATGAAATTTCGCTCGGTTTCCAGTTTGCCCATCCCTTCGGCCATATCCAAAAGACCGTGCAAAAACAGCGGGCCGTAGGGGTAGTAGTTCGTCTCGGTCGTGTCCCCGTACTCCGTCAGCTCACGCCACAACGCCTCGAGCCAGCGATTGTGACGAATCGCGTTCGGCTCGTCTGGAAACATCTGCACGACGATTGCCGGACCGGCGTTGATGCCGTAAGGGCGATTGTTCACGCCGCGTTCGATTTTGGAATAATCCGGGAAATCGGTTTTCAGGCTTTGGATAACGATTTTTTTGAACTTCTCCTGCTGCTCCGACGTAATCGCTTTCTGCCGGACAAGTTCTGCGTAAATCCGCATCCGTCCCCCGCTGCCCCATGAACGGTGATTTTGAAACAGCGTAAACGTCTCGCCGTTGCCCGCCTTTATCGCCTCGTCGTAGCGGTCGAGCATGCTGAGAAAATAAGCGCGAACGATTTTTACTTCATTTTCTTGCTTTCGCCCGCCGTCAACGTATCGCGACAGCAATCGATCCCACTCCCAGCCGCCGCGATGCATTTGCGGCTGGCTCTGCCGCACAGCCGCAGCCAATTCCCGGATCTCCCTATCGGAATACTCGGCATAGGAGGGTCGAGGGTGTCCGGATGCCAAGCTCCGGTCCTCTGCGACCGAGGAAGCCGCAATTGGGGAGAACAAAACGAGTCCGCCCGCGATCACCACAATCCATTTCATCCCCGGATCCTCACCATACTGCATCAACGACTGGCAACGTCACCAAAGCGATTATCGGTTAGCCACCGAATAAATAAAACGCATAAAAACGTGTGCCTCCATACACCCCCTGCAGCGATCTACAAATGGCGGACTGCGGGGCACCGCCCAGCGTAGCAATTGGGGTGGAATTCGGCACGTCACGACGTAGAATGTCGGCGGTTTCGCTGCGGCGATCGGACTGCGATGCATTTGGCGAGGGGGAACATATGGCCGAGTTTTCCCGCTAATACCTCGGGGCAAAACGCCCAGTCAGGACCCTTCTTGCGGAGCCTAACACGAACGGTCGTGAATCCCCCCCCGGGGAGATATTTGCCTTAAAACGGAAGGGTATTATTCCTAAGTTGCCGTCAGCAATTCCGTCTGAGTACCGAGTTGACCGCCAAACGCCGACCGGAGTTGGCTGCTCTTTTCCCAATCGTGAACGAGAAATTATTGCCGTGGCAATACGTGCTTCACATACCCGCTTCGCGACAGCAGTTGCCAACTCGCGATTTAGACCGACCTTGAGCGGATTTGCCGGGGCCGCATTTGGCAGTCCCTAAAGTGCAGCAACGCACCGACGTTTAACGTTACTAAGGTCGAACCAATATCGACCCGGGTCTGCTTATGGACAATTCTTCCGATGCTCGCGACTCGGCATCTCTCCGGCTGGGAAAACTCCTGGCAAGATATCGTTTGCGTGTTGAGCGAGACGAGGACATCGACCAGCGTCAACTGTTGGCCGATTTATCTGACGCGGTAGAGGAACTCCAAACACACTCCGAACACCAGCAGCCGAATCAGTCCCCAGCGGCCTCTCCGGTCAATATGACCGTCGAAATGAATGACGCCACGATCGTGTACCCTCCGGATGCGGCGGACGCAGCCGATGATCCGACACGCCCATTGCGGTTGCCCGACTACGAATTACTAGAGGAAATTGCCCGCGGCGGCATGGGAGTGGTTTTTAAGGCCCGCCAACTGAGCTTAAATCGCACGGTGGCGATCAAGATGATTCTCTCGGGAGAACTGGCCGGCAGGGAGGAGCTTGCCCGTTTCCAAACCGAAGCGGTGGCGGTCGCCAGATTGCGGCATCCCAATATCGTCGCCATCTACGAAGTCGGTCAGACGGGCAGTTCGCCGAGTCAGCATTTTTTTTCAATGGATTACGTACAGGGACAAAGTCTCGCGCAATTGGTACGCGACAACCCATTGAACCCCAATTGCGCCGCGAAATATCTCGCCAAGATTGCCCACGCCATTGAGTACGCACACAACCACGGCATTTTGCACCGTGACCTGAAACCGGCAAATGTTCTAGTCGACGCGGACAATGAACCGAGAGTTACTGACTTTGGACTCGCCAAACACATTGAAGGCGACTCGAATATGACGGCGTCCGGCTCGGTCATCGGCACGCCCAGTTACATGCCGCCCGAGCAGGCGTTGGGCAAACACAGTCAGATCTGTGCGAGCAGCGATGTCTATTCCCTGGGAGCGATACTTTACGAATCGCTCACCGGCCGGCCGCCATTTCGCGCCGAGACGGTGGTGGAAACATTGCGGCAAGTGGTTGCCGACGAGCCGGTATCTCCGGCCCGCTTGCAGCCCCGGGTACCTCGCGATCTGGAGACCATTTGCCTGAAGTGTCTGCAAAAGGACCGGCGAAAGCGCTATGCGACCGCGGCAGAATTGGCCGCTGACCTAGAATGTTTCCTGGCCAAAAAACCCATCAGCGCACGCCCTATCGGCGTTCCGGAACGCCTGCTCAAGTGGAGCCACCGCCGGCCGGCGTGGGCGGCGCTGATCCTTGTCAGCATTCTCGCTGCGGTCGTGCTGCTCGTCGGCGGCGTCTGGTACCAAACGCAACTACACGACGCCCTGGGGCTGGCCGAAGACCGCTTGGCCGATACGCGTCTGAATGCCTACGCCTTGCAAATTCAAAAGGCTCAAGACTATTGGAATCAACACCCTCCCAATATCGAACGCATGCGCGCGCTGCTCGAAGCGCAACGCCCCAAAGAAGGCGAAGAGGATCTGCGCGGCTTCGAGTGGCATCATCTATGGCATCGCTGTCATAGCGACAAGGGAACTATTGGCCAGCACAACGACATACTTAGCCGGCAGTCTATTCTGACGTTGCAGTACTTAAACAGCGGACAATTGGTAATTGCGTTTGATAAATTCGATACGTCGGTTGAAGTCCGCAATGGCGGGAAGCTTGTTCGCCAGTTCACCTTGGAAAACTCGGAGCAAAAGGCGGATGCGCTGGACGTTTCAGGCGACGGAGCAAGGCTGGCCGTAGGTTGGAGGACCGGTGACTTGACGCTACACGATTTCGCCCATCCCGAGAAGCCGACACACACCCTCAGAGCGCACGACGGATCCGTGGCTTCGGTCGCATTCTCGAAGGATGGTAAGTTACTGGCTACAGGGGGCGACGATCTTCTGGTCAAGCTATGGGATGCGACAACGCAGCAACTGCTGGCATCCGTTAAAGGGCGCAAGATAAAGCAGGCCATGACTCAGCTCGCGTTTTCTCCAGATGGTAAATGGCTGGCATCCTGCAATCGAGAAGTTGCAGTTCTATACGACATCTCCAAGCAGGTCGTCGCCCCAAACAAAGCACTGTCAGCGAACGACGTCACATGTGTCGCCTTTTCTCCCGATAGCCAACAACTGGCGACCACCGACCGCAGAGGCGGCGTCACCTTGTATCCGGTGGATGGCTCACAAAGATCCAAAACCTATCGTTCCCCTAGGCACACCATCAATGTGGCGTCGCTCGCATTTTCACCGGACGGCGAATTAATAGCCGCGGGAAGTGATAATGTGCTTGTTGTCTGGAATACAAAATCAAAGCAGGAGTACCTCTACAAAGGCCATCAACGAACTCTGAAGAGACTTGCGTTTGCACCAAACGGAGAGACCGTCGCTAGCAGTTCGATAAGGGGCGTTGTCAAATTTTGGGAACCGCTGACTGATCAGCGATGGCAATCGTTGCCCACTTCGCTCGCTTCTAGCTTCGTTGAGTATTCGCGGGACGGCAATCTGCTGATTTACGGCGGCGGCGAGTGGCGAGAAAAAAGCGGCGGCCGCTTGGTACTACTGGATGCAAAATCACTAAAGGAACGTCGGCACTTTCGCGGAGACAATCCATTTTTGTTCGCTAATATTTCGCCGAACGGTAAGTATCTTCTGGCCGGGACCGCCATCAGCGGGGCGCCGAAATTGCCGGGCCACATTCAACTTTGGGACGCCGCCTCCGGGGCAGTTTTGGAACGGGTCGAGATTCCCGGCGACCGCATCCTCAGCGCCGTGTTCGCCCACGACGACACCCTCGTTCTCGCCTGTGAAAGTGGCTGCGTTCATCTTTGGGATCGAACGGCCTCCCGCATTACCGCCAACCTGAGGCAAAATGGCTCGCCGGCCCACGAAAGACCGGCCACCCTCCTGGCAATTTCGTCGGATGCCGACACACTCGTCTCGTACGGCAACGACTTGTTCGTTCGCCTGTGGGACATGCGGACCCGCCGACAGCTGGCCGCTTTGCC
>JAYGDO010000051.1:0-1847 GCA_046582885.1 Pirellulales bacterium
GTCTGATTTCGGAGAAAGAACACATTGTTCAAGCCGCCATTGAAAATGGTGAGCTCGTATCTTTTCAAGATCCGGAAAAGTATCGCGAAAGATTGATCTACCCGCTATGGAGCGGCCGTCTTAAACATCTTACAGGGCAGCTTCACCAGCGGAGCGAGCAACAAACAGGGGATAACCGAACCGTTACGGACAGGGATACAGCGCCGCCGGCTGTTACCAATGCCAAGTGGCTCTACCAAAAGGCGCGCACGTTTAACTTTCGACGGTTCTATGACACAACTAACTGGGGCAAAGAGCAGTTGGAGTACGCGCGGATTTACACAAAAGTTAGTCAGGGTAATGCCACGCATTGGCTAGGTGTCATTGGCGCCAATGAGCCTCGTGCAGAAGGACGTTTTGACGGTGCGCAATTCTATTTGCGCGGCATCGTCAACAGCAACAACGGCGACCCGGCAAGCCGCTGGCGAGCAGCCGCACAGTTTCAGCTGGCGAGAATTCACGAGCGACTGGGTGAGAAAAAACAGGCGATCGACCTCTACCGGGCGATCCCAGGTGCCGCAGGACGTGGGTGCAAAATCCGTGCGAAGTGGCTGGGGATAGAACTCGGCGAGGACCCGGCGGCCGAGGCAAAAGACGGCAGCTCGCCCCGTCCGTCGGGCGAATCGGAAGATAAGGAGTAAACAGCTAGCTCAGTTGTCCGGTAATGGCACCTGGACCGCCGAAGCAAGGTATGCAATCAGATCGCGAACCTGCTTCTTGCTGAGCATGTCTAGCTGCCCCTCCGGCATCATCGAAACCGGTGAGGCCTCAATCTCGTCAATGTCCTCTTTCGAGGCAACGACACGCTCGTTTTGGGTTTGAATCGTCACGGCCCGCGCGGTGCGTTCGACGATAATCCCCGAAATGAGGCGGCCGTCCACGGTCACCACGTTTGTCAACTGGTAGTCCTTGCCGATGGCCGCACTGGGGTCAAGCAGATTTTCGAGTATGTAATCGAGATTCGCCCGGTTTGACCCGGTGATATCGGGCCCTATCTGACCGCCTTCACCAAATAGCCGGTGGCACTTCATGCAAGTTTTGCTGAAAAGCACACGACCGTTGGCCAGGTCGGCCTTGGCGATCGCACCGGGCGTTAGGTCTTTTTTGTACTTCGCGATAAGCTGCTGTTTGTTCTTAGACGTCTGCCGAATTTCGCCCCAGGCTTCCTTCAATCGCCGCCGGACCGCGGCGTCTCCCAAATTTTGCAGTTGCCGCGCGGTGAACGCCGAGATGTCAGTCCGCGGCACTGCCCCGACGGCAACGGCGTCTAGTAGTTTCAAAGCATAGGAGGGCCGCGACGCGAGCGTGCTGACAACGTCTTGTCGTTCAGCGGCTGCAAACCCGGCATACCGCGTCAACAGCGATGCCGGGGTGTTCTTGTCGTCATAAGCGCTGAGGCCACGGATCGCCGCAGCGCGGACCGCGCGGTCCTCAAGCAGTTTCTGTAGCAGTGGAGCCAGGTTGGCCACCCGTTTTTCGACGAGTGCCTGCAGCGCGGTACGACGCTCGCCCGGTTTTCGTTCGGCACTCATCATCGCCGCCCGCAGCGACGCCAGTACATTCGGGTCGTCGAACACCAGCGCCAACAAGCTTGCGAGCTGGCGAACCTCGGCGCTTTTGCTGGCGGCGAGCTGGGGATAGACCGTCTTCCAGTGCGGAGGCATTCTCATGCTCTTGCGCCCCCGCAGTCCCTCTCGCATGCCCTTCAGTAAATCCAGTCGGAATTGAGGGTCGTCAACCTGGCCCAACAGTTCAACCAGCGGGCCCAGGTCGGGTTTGTCATCACCGCCGGCCGTGCGAAAGGACAA